>JAHINZ010000293.1 GCA_018895795.1 Alphaproteobacteria bacterium | reverse complement strand
CGCTTCGCCATTCGCGAAGGCGGCCGTACGGTCGGCGCCGGCGTGGTCGCCAAGATCGTCGAATAGTCGACCGATCTTCAGCGACACGCTGATCTAAAGCCAAGGCCCCGGCGGAAACGCCGGGGCCTTTTGCTGTGGGGGGGGGGCCTGAAAGGCTCGGGCGGGTGAAGCCCGAACCGGCCCGGCGCGCCTGTGTCGGCCAGCCCAAGGTGAAGGCGGCGAAAAACCGCTATGGGCCGCCGCTCCGGCGGCCGTGGGATCTGGTTTTGATACGCAAGACCCCCTTCCAGGCCTTGGGCCGCCGGTTGACGCGGGGCGCCAAACTGTCCAACACACTTCGCTTGCCGAGCGGGCAGGGGCCGAGGCTCAGATGATCAGTCTTTGGAGAGAGCGCTCGACGGTCTTCCGCTACGGCTTCGCCGTGGCCATGACCCTGCTCGCCCTAGCGGTGCGCAAGGGGCTGGATGACTGGTTCCCGCCCGGATTTCCCTATCTGACCTTCTTTCCGGCCGTCGTCGTCACCGCCTATTTTGTCGGGCGACGTCCGGCCGTGCTGTGCGCGGGGTTGTCGGGCCTGGCGGCCTGGTACTTTTTCATTCCGCCCTTCGACAGCTTCGAGATCACCTTCGCCACCGCCGTGGCCCTGGCCTTCTATGGCTTCGTGGTGGGAGTCGACATCTTCTTCATCGACGGCATGGCGGTGACGGTCCGCCAACTGGAGGCCGAACGGTTGCGCTATGCCGAGCTGGCCGAAAGTCGGGACCTGCTCTATCGCGAGCTGCATCATCGGGTGAGCAACAACATCCAGGTGGTCGGCGGCTTGCTGCGGCTGCAGGCCGCGGGCGTCACCGACGGCGACGCGCGTCATGCGCTCAACGAGGCGGGCGGCCGCATCGAGGTGATCGCGCGGATCCAGCGCGACCTGCACAACGCCGTGGGCGATCCCGCGCCGTTCCGGATTTTCGCGACCTCCCTGCTCGACGACGCCCGCCAGGCGGCCGGCGCTCAGGTGACGGTGACCCTTGAGGGCGGCGACGCGCCGCTGCACGCCGATCAGGCCACGCCCGTGACCCTGGTGCTGCTGGAATGTTTCAACAACACCCTGGAGCATGGCTTCGCCGGCGGCCGGCCGGGGGCCGTGGAGGTGCGGTTGGACCAGAGCGGCGAGCAGCACGTCCTGACGATTCGCGACGACGGGGTCGGCCCGCCCGAGGGCTTTGATCCCCGAACCTCGTCCAGCCTGGGCCTGCGGATCGTGCGGGCCATGGCCGGCCAGTTGGGCGGTCAGTTCGAAATGCTGCGGGCCGACGGCTGGACCCTCAGCCGCCTCACCTATCCCGGGCGTCGGCCGGATTAGAGCATCGTGCGGAAAAGTGGACGCCGGTTTTCCGCCAAGACGATGCGATGACAAAAAACCCACAGCAAGGCGCGGGCGTCCGATGTCGCGCGTCGGACTCTAGCGCGCGATGATTTTTAGTTGAATCATCATTTTAATCCGCTCTCCCCGGCGAAAGCCGGGGCCCAGATTCAGCCTGAGCTTTTGGGGATGACGCGCCTTCCGACCTAGCCAGAATACGCCCGGCTCTGGGTTCGATCTGGGCCCCGGCTTTCGCCGGGGAGAGCGGAATTTGGGGTCAATGGTTCTGTCTGAAATCATCATGCTCTACGACCCGCCCGTGGCCGGCGCCGGTGTGGCCGGAGCCTCCCGCGGCGTCGTCAACCGGGCCAGTTTCGGCGTCAGCCAGCGTTCGAAGTCGTCGATGATCTCATAGACCACCGGCACCAGCACCAGGGACAGCACGGTCGAGGTGATCAGGCCGCCGATCACCGCCACGGCCATCGGCTGGCGGAACTCCGAACCCTTGCCCAGGCCCAGGGCCGTGGGCAGCATGCCGGCCATCATCGCCAGGGTGGTCATGATGATCGGCCGGGCCCGCTCGCGGCAGGCTTCCAGGATGGCGTCGCGCTGGCTCTTGCCGGCCCGCTCCTCCTCGATGGCGTATTCGACCAGCAGGATCGAGTTCTTGGCCGCCAGGCCCATCAGCATCAGCAGGCCGATCAGGGACGGGATCGACATGCTCATGCCGCAGGCCAGCAGGCCCATGAAGGCGCCGCCGATGGCCAGGGGCAGGGCCGACATGATGGTGATCGGCTTGAAGAAGCTCTTGAACAGCAGGGCCATGACCCCGAACACCAGGAACACCGCCGAGAGCAGGGCGATGGCGAAGCCGCCGAACAGCTCGCCCATGGCCTTCTCGGTGCCCGCGGTGGCCTTTTGGACCCCCGAGGGCAGGGCCTTCATGATCGGCAGGTTGTCGACATCGGCGGTCGCCGAGCCCAGCACGACGCCGGGCTGCAGGTCGGCGTCGGTGGTCAGCTGCCGCCTGCGCCCATAACGTTCGATCTTGGCCGGGCCGGCCTGGAACTCGACATCGGCGACGGCGTCCAGGCGGGTGTAGCCGCCCGAGGCCGTCGGTACGTGCAGGCCCTTGATCTGGGACAGGTCTGACCGGACGGCGTCCGGCAGACGCACGCGGATCGGCAGGCGGCGCTCGCCGTCGGTCAGCTTGGCGACATTGGCGTCGATGTCGCCGACGGTCGCCACGCGGGCGATGGCGGCGATATCGGCGGTCGAGACGCCCAGCCGGGCGGCCTCGTCGGTGCGCGGGCGGATGACGACCTCGGGGCCGCTGGGCGGCGAGGCGGGGCGGGGGTCGGCGATGGTCTTGAGGCCGCGCATCTGCCGCTCCAGGGCCAGGGCGGCGCGTTCCAGGGCCGGGCCGTCCTCGCTAGTCAGGATGGTCTGAACCTCGGCCGCGCCGTCGTCGCTGAGCAGATTGACCCGCACATCGGGCAGATCCATCAGCTTGTCGCGCATCAAGGCCTTGATCTGCGGCACCCGCAGGGCGCGCTTGTCGTTCAGCACCACGGTGACGGTGCCGTCGCGCAGGTCGCTGCCGCCGCCGCCGCCGCCGGGGCCGCCGGAGGCGATCACCGAACCGATCTGGGCGAACACGTGGGCGGTTTCCGGACGGGCGCCGAACAGCTTGGTGATGGCCTGCACCGCGCGGTCCATGTCGGCCGCCGTGGCGCCGGGCGGGCCCTGCACCTTCAGATAATAGTAGTTGTTATTGGCCGGGGGCTGGAAGCCGGCGGGCAGGCCGCTGGCCATGAAGATCGAGCCGGCGAAGATCACGCCGCCGATGATGCAACTGACGATCCGGTGGTCCAGCGCCCATTCCAGCACGCCGCGATAGCGGCCCTCGAAGGGTTTGCGCGGCTTGGGATGGGTGGCCGGCTTGAGAAAATAGGCGGCCAGCAGCGGGGTCAGCAGGCGGGCGACCACCAGCGAGAACAGCACGGCCACCGCGACCGTCAGGCCAAATTCGCGGAAGAACTGACCCGGAATGCCCGGCATGAACGCCACGGGGGCGAACACGGCGACGATGGTGAAGGTGGTGGCCACCACGGCCAGGCCGATCGCGTCGGCCCCGACCATGGCGGCCGCATAGGGCCGCTCGCCGGTCGCGACGCGCTTTTCAATGTTCTCGATCTCGACGATGGCGTCATCGACCAGGATGCCGATCACCAGAGTCAGGCCCAGCAGGGTCACGACATTGAGCGAGAAGCCCATGATCGCCATGAAGATGAAGGTCGGGATCAGCGACATCGGCATGGCGATGGCGGTGATCGCCGTGGCCCGCCATTCGCGCAGGAACAGGAACACCACCAGGGCGGCCAGCAGCATGCCTTCCAGCAGGGTCGACTGGGTGGCGGCGAAGCTGGCGCGGGTGTCGTCGACGATCGAATAGATCTTGGTGAAGGTCACGCCCGGATGGGCGGCCTCCAGCTTGGTCATGGCGATCTTGACGGCGTCTTCCACGCGAACGTCGCTGGCGTCCTTGGTCTTGCTGACCTGGAAGGCCACGACCGGACGGCCGTCGAGCCGGGCGAAGGACCGGGCCTCGCCCGCGCCGTCGCCGACCTCGGCCACGTCGATCAACCGCACGAAGCGGCCGCCGCTGGTGGGAATGGTCAGGGCGCGCAGCTGCTCCACGGTGCGGGCGGCGGCCAGAACGCGGACGGTCTGTTCGCGGTCGCCGATCGACACCCGTCCGCCGGGCGCATCGAGGCTGAAGCGGGCCAGGGCGCTGTTCAGCTGCGGCGCGGTGAGGCCGGCCACCGCCATGCGGTCGGGGTCGATGACGATATTGATCTCGCGGTTCACCCCGCCGACCCGCGCCACCTGGGCCACGCCCTTTTCGCCCTGCAGGGCGCGGCTGACGGTGTCGTCCACGAACCAGGACAGCTCGCTGATCGACAGGTCGGGCGAGGACACCGCATAGGTGATGATCGGCAGCGCATCCAGGTCGACGCGCTGGACGATCGGCTCGTCGATCTCGCGCGGCAGCAGGGCGCGCGACTGGTCGATCTTGGAGCGCACCGCGTCGGTGGCCTTTTGCAGGTCTTCGCCGATCTCGAACTCGATCGAGGTGGTCGAGACGCCCTGCACCACCGACGAGCGGATGCTCTTGACGTTGGAGATGCCGGAGACCGCGTCCTCGACCTGGCGGGTGATCTGGGTCTCCATCTCGCCGGCGGCGGCGCCGCTCTGGGTGATGGTGACGGCGACCAGCGGGAAGGAGACGTTGGGATACTGCTTGATCGGCAGCATCATGTAGCTGGCGATACCGGCCAGGATCAGGGCGATGAACAGAACCGCGACCGGGATCGGGTTCTTGATCGACCAGGCGGAGATACGGATCTGGGCCATTAGCGCGCCGCCCGGCCCGTGGCGTCGGTCGGACGCACAAGGTCGCCGTCGAGGGTGAAGGCCGAGCCGCCGAGCAGCACCCGGGTTCCTGCCGACGGACCGTCGATCAGCTCCACCCAGCCGCCGCCGCGTTGGCCGGTGCGCACCGCGGTCTGGCGGGCATGGTTGGTGGCGTCGATGGTCACCAGGGACGAGCCCTCGGCGTCATAGCGGATCGCCGTTTCCGGCGCGGCCCTGACCGCGCGGCCCGAGGCGCCGAAAATGGCGCGGCCGAAGCCGCCGGGGCGCAGGTCGGAGTCGAGGGGCAGGCGGATCCGGACGCTGCCCAGCCGGGTCGCGGTGTCGATCTGGGGACTGATGATCCGGATGGCGCCGGACACCGTCTTGCCGCTGGGCAGGGTGACCTGGGCCGGCTGGCCGATCCGCAGGTCCGACAGCTGGGCTTCGCTGACCTCGGCGGCCAGCTCGACCAGGCCGTCGCGGGCGATGCGGAACCACGGCGTGGCCGAGCCGCTGGAGATGTCGCCCGGCCGCACCGTGCGTCCCAGAACGCGGCCGCTGACCGGCGCGGTGACGGTCATGCGGCTGGAGCGGGTGCGCAGCTCGGCCAGCGCGGCTTCCTGGGCCTTGGCGGCGAAGCGCCGGCTTTCGATCTGTTCCTGCGACAGCACGCCCTGGCCGTCGAGGCCGGCGACCCGGGCGGCCTCGGCCTGGGCCTGGGCGGTGACGGCCGCCTGCTGGGCGATCTGGGCCCGCAGCAGGGTGTCGTCCAGTTGGACCAGCGGCTGGCCGGCGCGCACCCAGGCGCCTTCCTCGACCAGCACCCGGGCCACGCGATAGCCACTCAGTTCCGAGCCGACGGCGGCCTCCTCGCGGGCGATCAACTGGCCGGACGCCTCGAAGCCGCCCCCCAGCGCCCGGGTCTCGACCCGGGCGACGGTGACGGTGCGGGCCTGGGACTTGGCGGGCGCGGCGGCGGGCGCTTCGGCCTTTTTCCCGCAGGCCGTCAGGCCCAGGGCCGTCGTCAGGAGCAGGGCGGCGATCAAAGGACGGGTCATCGGGACGGATCTCATCGGGCGGAGGCCTTGGCGGGAAGCGTGTCGGGCGACCAACCGCCGCCGAGCGCCTTGTAGGTCTGGACGGCGCGTTGCAGCGCGTCGGTGCGGGCGCCGGTCAGGGCGGCGCGGGCTTGGCGCCAGGACTGCTCGGCTTGCAGGGTGGTGGTCTGGTCGATCAGGCCCAGGCCGTAGCCCTTGCGATTGGCGGTGTAGGCGCGCAGCGCGCGCGCCTCGCCGTCGGTCAGCAGGGCGACGCGGCGCTTGTCGGCGGCCAGTTGCGCCATGGCGTTCTCGGCCTCGCCATAGGCGGTCTGCACCGTCTTTTCATAGGCGATCGCCGCCTGCTGGGTGCGGGCGTTCTGGGCGTCGATCGTGGCCAGCAAGGCCGGAATGTTCAGCACCGGCACCGAGACGCCGGCCCCGATCGACCAGGCCGAGCTGGTGGTCGAGGTCTGACCCCCGCCGCCGCCGGTAAACGGAAAGGCCGGTTGCACGCTCTGGCTCCAGCCCACGCCCGGCGACAGGGTGAAGGTCGGCAGCAGGGCCAGCTCGTTGACCTTCAGATTGCCTGAGGCCGAGGCCAATCGGGCCTGGGCTTCGCGGATGTCGGGGCGGCGGGCCAGAAGGTCGCCCGGAAGCGCGGCGGGCAGGGGCGGGGCGGCGTCCAGCGCGGCGTCGATCGGCAGGCTGGCCAGCGGATCAATCCCGTGTCCGACCAGAATCAGCAGGCCGCGCTGGGCGCTGGTCAGCTGGGCTTCCAGATTGGCGGCCTGGGCCTGGGTCTGGGCCAGTTCCGCGTCGGCGCGGTCGGATTCCGAGGTGGCGATCAGGCCGGCCTTGGCCTTCTTGACCGAAAAGTCGCGCAGCGAGGCGTTGATGCGCTCGGTCTGGCGGGCGTCGTCCAGCTGCACGGCCAGGCCGCGCGCCTGGAAATAGGACTGGGCCACATTGGCGGCCAGGGCGGCGCGCGCGCCCTCATAGGCGAAGCGCGCGGCGGCCAGGTCGTTATTGACCACGTCCAGGCCGGCGCGCCGCCGACCAAACAGGTCCAGCTCCCAGGACACGTCGAAATTGGCGGCGTAGCTCTCGCTGTCGCCGCCCTGGGTGAAGCCGGCGGCGCCGCTGCGGTCGAGGATCTCGGTGCTGGTCTTCTTGGCGTTGCCGGTCAGGGGCGTGCCCGGGATGTAGAGCTGGCGGATCTGGTTGCGGCGTACGGCGCGGGCCGCCTCCAACACGGCGGCGGCGCTGCGGGCGTCGGGGCTGCGCTCGAGGGCGGTCTCGATCAGGCTGGTCAGCAGCGGATCGTTGAAGCGGGTCCACCAGCGGTCCAGGTCGGCCTGGGGCAGGGCGGTTCCGGCCGGCGCCTCATAGGCGGCGGGCAGGCGTGTGTCGGGCGTCGGGCGCGGCGTGTGCACGCATCCGGCCAGGGCGAGGCCGGCCAGGCCCAGGCCCAGCATCGAGACGCCGGATCGGGACGACCAAGGGCGGCGGCGCTCAACGATCATGCGGGGGCTCATCGACAACCGCCTGGGGCGTGACCGCTGGGGAAGGGGGAAGAAGCATCGGGCTCATCGGATTCCGGGGGCGCGGGCGGCAGCCCCACCAAGTTGCGATAGACGTCGACGACCTGATCCAGGAAGCCTTCGATGACCTGGCGGTCGGCGGGGGTCAGGCCGGCTATGACGCCGTCCAGGCCGTCCAGCATCGGCGCCAACTGCTCGAAGGCCCTGTCCACCGACGCTTCCTCGGGAACGACGAAGATCTTGCGCCGGTCGCGAGTCTTGCGCTCGCGGCGGACATGTCCGACCCGTTCCAGGCGATCGACGATCTGGGTGGCGGCGGCGGTCGACACTTTCAGACGCTCGGCCAGTTGGCCGGGGGTCAGCGGGCCGCTGTTCAGGAGCTGCTCCATGGCCGCCATGTCGGTGACGTTGACGCCCAGGGCCTCGCCGATCTTCTTGCCGATCTCGCGGTTCAGGAACGAGATGGTCTTCAGGCGCTGACCGATGGGATCGCGCGGCGCGTGCGACGAACGCCATCCTTGGAAGGCTGCGGGCGGCTTGTCCGGGGTCATGGCTCCACGATTATTATTAAGGCGCTTAATAGTCAATTGTCTTAAATTTGTGACGTTTCGGCTCGGCCGTCGGCCTCGGGCGGCGATGCCCTGGGGACGACGGGAACCGCCTGCCGGCCCGAATCGGTCCCGGTCGGTGCGGTCCAGACGGGCGGACCTGGGGCGGCTTGACCGAGTCGACATTCGCTTCCCCCGGCGTCCGCGACGCACGCGCGTCTTGATAAGACGACCGGGAAGTCCGCTTCGCGACAGGCCGGTCTCAAATCATTGCGATGGTCCGGCGACGGCGGTGCGACTCTCTGTCCGGCGATCATCGCTCGTCGCCCGGTTGACGTACCGTCAAAACATACCGCATCATCGAAACAGGTGTTCGGCTGTTCGCCGCGCACCGTCCCTCGGCCCGTTCGATGGGGCAGTAAGCGTTGCTTTCTAGAGTACCCGGCTCGGGTTGATCCCAGGGGTGTCGGCTATGCATGACGCATCATCACGTTTCGAAAAGGGCGCGACGCCTGGCCCTGCCGCTTGCGGCGGGACTTTGCACGCGCGCCGTCGGCGAAAGTGCTCAGGCCCCTAGATCGACGAAGAGCCTCAAAAAAACGCGTTCAAAAAGACGCAAACGAGGGAGGGAAGAAATCATGAAAAGAACCGTGTTCCTGCGCGGCGGCTCGTCAATGGCGTTGGCTGTCGCCCTATCCGCCGGGGCGGCTCACGCCCAGACCCGGCCTGACGCGACGCCCACTCAGGTCGAGGAAGTCGTGGTCACCGGCTCCTTCATTCGCGGCACGCCCGAAGACGCGGCCCTGCCGGTCGACGTGATCGGCGCCGAGGAGCTGCAGAAGCGAGGCTCGCCGTCCACGGTCGAACTGCTGAAGGCCCTGTCGGTGTCCAGCGGGGTGTTGGGGGACACCAATCAGTTCGACAGCCGCGCCCAGGGGTCCGAAGGCTCCGGTTCGGTCAATCTTCGCGGCCTCGGCTCGCAGCGCACCCTGGTGCTGCTGAACGGTCGTCGTCTGGCGATCAATCCGTTCGGCGCGGCGGGGGCCGGCATCGTCGACACCAACATCATTCCGGCCGCCGCCATCGGCCGCCTGGAAGTGCTGAAAGACGGCGCGGCGGCCACCTATGGCTCGGACGCCATCGCCGGCGTCGTCAACTTCATCACCAAGAAGAACTTCAGCGGCCTGGAAGTGGGCGCCGACTACCGCTCGATCAGCGGATCCGACGGCGACTATGGCCTCAACGCCACCTTCGGCAAGATCTGGGACAACGGCAATGTGCTGGTCAGCGCCGGCTGGCAGCACCGCTCCAAGCTCAGCGTCGCCGAGCGCGAATGGGCCAACCGCCCCTATCTGTCCAACCCCGAGGCCGGCTGGTCGGCGGCGGGCAGCCCCTCCACCTTCATTCCCCTGGCCAGCACCACCAGCGGCATGCGTGACCCGGCCTGTTCGGGCCTGGGCGGCTACCCGGGCTTCAGCGGCCTGACCCCGGTCTGCTACTGGCACTATACGCCGTTCGACAACCTGGTCGAAAAGTCCGACGCGGTTCAGATCTATGGCGAGGTCAATGCCGACCTGTCCGACAAGACCAAGTTCCACGTCGAGGTGCTGTACGCGCACACCGATGTGCCTGAGTGGAACACCTCGCCGTCCTATGCGGCGCTCGCCGTCCCGACCGCGGAAGCCTCGGCCATCCCCGGTCGCTATGTCGTGCCGGCCAGCAATCCCGGCCTGCAGGCCTTCATCGCCGCCAATCCGACGGTCAATCTGACCAACCTGGCCAATGGAACCCAGTTCACCGCCCCGGGCTCGATCTTCGCCTTCGGCGCGCTGAACGTGGCCAACCGGCCGTTCGGCATCGGCGGCAACCCGGCCTTCGGCTACGGCCCCTCGATCGGCTCGCGCGCCTTTGACGCCTTCCGCGTTTCGGGCGACCTGAAGGGCGAGTTCGACAACGGCCTGGGCTGGGAAGTGGCGCTGACCTATTCCCAGGAAGTCGGCATCCGCACGGGTTACGACACCCTGGTCAACCGCTACGCCCTGGCCCTGCAAGGCCTCGGCGGGCCCAACTGCGACAGCAATCCAAGCCTGCCCGGCATTCAGGGGACGGCCGGGGTCGGCGGTTGCATGTATTTCAACCCCTTCGCCAGCGCGATCCCCAGCAACGCCATCACGGGGACGACCAATTCGGCCTACAACGCCTCCCTGGCCAACAACAAGGACCTGGCCCAGTGGTTCTTCAAGAAGCTGTCGACCAAGCAGTCCTCGCGGCTGTTCGTCGGCGAGGCGGTCCTGAACGGCAAGACGGCCATCAGCCTGCCGGGCGGCGACATCGCCTGGGCGGCCGGCGTCCAGTATCGCCGGACCTATTTCAAGGCCGACTATAACGACATCAGCAACGCTGCGATCAATCCGTGCGTCAATACGCCGGACTTTGGCGTCACCACCTGCACCGGCTCCACCCGCAATGGCCCCTTCATGTTCCTGGGCGTCGGCAACGAGGCCGACAACCAAAGCGACGTGATGGCGGCGTTCGGCGAACTGTCGGTGCCGATCACCGACACCTTCCAGGCCCAGCTCGCGGCCCGCTATGAGGACTACGGCGGCGCCGTCGGCTCGACCTTCAATCCGAAGGCCTCCGTGCGCTGGCAGGCCCTGCCCTGGATGGCCGTCCGCGCCTCGGCCGGTTCGACCTTCCGCGGGCCGCCGGATCCGGTGACCACCACCACGTCGGTCACCTCGCTGCAGGGCATCCTGGGCGTGTTCCGCGCCGTGGATATCTTCGGCAATCCCAACCTGCAGCCGGAAAAGGCCAATACCTACAATGTCGGCCTGCTGTTCAAGGCGGGCAACCTGAAGGCCAGCATCGACTACTTCCAGTTCGACTTCCAAAACCCGATCGTCACCGAGCCGGTGGCCGGCATGGTCGCGGCCCTCTATCCCAATGGCGCGGCCGGGGCCAACAACTGCGCCAATCCGGCCTATGCCGGGCTGGTGGCGCGCTTCACCTATAACGGCGGGTGCTCGACCCCGACCACCAGCATTGCTCGCCTGAAGACCAACTATATCAACGGCGCGGCGGTCAAGAACTCCGGCCTCGACTTCTCGGCCGACTATCGGTTCGACGACGTCCTGGGCGGCGAGCTCGCCGTCGGCGGCAACGCCACCTACATCCAGGAATACAAGGTCGGCGCCACCAGCGTCGAAGGCGTCGTGGTGGAAAAGGCCTTCGACGCCGTGGGCCTGCTCAACTACCAGACCACCGTCGTGCCGATCCCGCAGTGGAAGGGCGACGTCTATGCCGAGTGGAGCCGCGGTCCGCATAATCTGCGCGTCACGGTCCATTATATCGACTCCTACACCGACCAGCGCACCGCGCCGTACCTGGCCAACTACAAGGACACGACGGGGGCCCTGGTGACGGTCGCCGCCGGCAAGCAGATCGACGCCCAGACGCTGACCGATCTGGCCTATCGGGTGTTCCTGCCCTGGGACACCACCCTGACGGCGGCGATCACCAACGTCTTCGACAAGGATCCGTCCTACGCCCGCCTCGACCTCGGCTACGACCCCTTCACCGGGGATCCGCTGGGCCGCACCTACAAGGTGGGTATCCGCAAGAAGTTCTAGGGTTTCGACCAACACTGGAGATGGAGCGCGCCTCGCGAGGGGCGCGCTCTTTTTTTGGGTGGAGGCGAGCGTCTTCGACCTCACGCGATCTCTCGCTGAAGGGGTGGGGAGGGCGCGAAGCGGCCGGGGCAAGCCCGGAGACCGTGATGTGTTTTTGCGTTTCGGCTCGACCTGTCCGCTTCGCGGAAGCTGTTCTTGACCGTGAGGATGGTCCGCCCGCGAGCGCTTTTCAGCTCTGGCGGCCAAGAACCCCCGGACGGGCGCGGATCAAGCCGAACGGTTCTCCGTCCTCGGCCCCGACGATCCGCGATGGGCGGGTTTACGATCCCTCGCCCTCTTCGACCCGCGCTGT
>JAHINZ010000292.1 GCA_018895795.1 Alphaproteobacteria bacterium | reverse complement strand
GGACGCCGCCCGCCAGGAAACCCGCCGCTACGCCAAGCGTCAGCTGACCTGGTTCAGGAACCAGACGCCCGACTGGGAGCGGGTTTCAACGAACGCCGCGCCCTGAGCTGCTTAACCCCAAGGATCGCCCAGCGATCATCCTCCCCAGAGGCGGAAGAGTTTGCACGGTCTCATCTTACCCCTAAGGGAGAGGCGCGCGCCCACACACAGCACGGGAAGAAACACCATGTCCGACCTCAACGCCCTGGCTGAACGCGTCGCCCAGCGCCTGACCGAACGCGGCGAGACCCTGGCGATCGCCGAGTCCTCGTCCGGCGGTCTGATCTCGGCGGCCTTGCTGGCGGTGCCCGGCGCCTCGAAGTTTTATGTCGGCGGGGCCGTCGTCTACACCGCCCGGGCGCGCCTGACCCTGATGGATATCCCGCAAAAGGCCATGGACGGCCTGCGCTCGGCCAGCGAGCCCTACGCCGTGATGCTGGCCCGGGTGGCGCGCAAGAACCTGAAGGCGACCTGGGGCCTGTCGGAGACCGGCGCGGCCGGGCCCGACGGCAACCGCTACGGCGACCTGCCCGGCCACACCTGCATGGCCGTGGTCGGCGAAGAGGTCTCGGTCAGCGCCACCCTGGAAACCGGCGTCGATGACCGGCCGGCCAACATGCGGGCCTTCGCGGCCGCCGCGCTGAAGCTGCTGCTCGACACGCTTGAGGGCTAAAACGCGGCAATGGGGCACATCCTTGCCTCAAACCCGCCTTGACGCCCCCCGTAACGCATGGCATGACCCTTTCCGTAGCTTTGGAGCAAAACTCGTGCGCAAAACCATGATCGTACTTATGGAGCGGCCGTCCGCGATGTGACCTCGAAGTCACGTCGTAGTTCGGTCGCGCGCGCAAAAAGGTCCTTCGGGGCCTTTTTTCTTTTCAACTTTCCCCTTCCAGCCTTCCCCTTCGGACCCGTCCCATGACCGCCCACCAGACCATCGAGAGCCAGGCTCCCGCCGCCGCCGACACCACACGCGCCATGACCGGCGCCGAAATCGTGGTTCGCGGCCTCGTGGACCAGGGCGTCGAGGTGCTTTTCGGCTATCCGGGCGGCGCGGTTCTGCCGATCTATGACGCGCTGTTCCATGAGCCGCGCCTGCAGCACATCCTGGTTCGCCACGAGCAGGGCGCGACCCACGCCGCCGAGGGCTACGCGCGCAGCTCGGGCAAGCCGGGTGTCGTCCTGGTCACCTCGGGTCCGGGCGCGACCAACGCGATCACCGGCATCATGGACGCCCTGATGGACTCCATCCCGATGGTGATCATCACCGGCCAGGTCCCCACCCACCTGATCGGCACCGACGCCTTCCAGGAGGCCGACACCGTCGGCATGACCCGCTCGTGCACCAAGCACAACTATCTGGTCAAAGACGTCCGCGACCTGCCGCAGATCATCCACGAGGCGTTCAAGATCGCCACCACCGGCCGGCCCGGTCCGGTGCTGATCGACATCCCCAAGGACGTGCAGTTCGCCCAGGGCGAATATTACGGCCCGACGGAGGTCCGCTCGACTCATGCCTACAACCCCAAGACCAAGGGTGAAGCGGGCCGCGTCGCCGAGGCCGCCAAGCTGATCGCCGGCGCGCGCCGGCCGATCTTCTATACCGGCGGCGGCGTCATCAACGCCGGCCCCAGGGCCAGCGCGCTGCTGCGCGAGTTCCAGGCGATGACCGGCGCGCCGGTCACCTCGACCCTGATGGGCCTGGGCGCCTTCCCGGCCGCCGATCCGGCCTGGCTGGGCATGCTGGGCATGCACGGCACGTTCGAAGCCAATAACGCCATGCACGATTGCGACGTGATGATCTGCGTCGGCGCCCGCTTCGACGACCGCGTCACCGGCCGGCTGGACGCCTTCTCGCCGGGCAGCAAGAAGATCCACATCGATATCGACGCCTCGTCGATCAACAAGAACGTCCGCGTCGACCTGCCGATCATCGGCGACGCCGCCAGCATCCTGGAAGACCTGATCGCCGCCTGGAAGGCCGCCGGCCATCAGGCCAACAAGGCCGCCCTCGGCGACTGGTGGGCCCAGATCGACACCTGGCGCGCCCGCCAGTGCCTGAACTATCGCGGCTCGGAAACCACCATCAAGCCGCAGTACGCCATCCAGCGTCTCTATGAGCTGACCAAGGGCCGCGACACCTACATCACCACCGAGGTCGGCCAGCACCAGATGTGGGCCGCGCAGTTCTACCGCTTCGAGGAGCCCAATCGCTGGATGACCTCGGGCGGCTTGGGCACCATGGGCTATGGCCTGCCCGCCGCCATCGGCGTGCAGATGGCCCACCCCGGCAGCCTGGTCATCGATATCGCCGGCGAAGCCTCGATCCAGATGTGCATCCAGGAACTGTCGACGGCGATCCAGTTCAACCTGCCGGTCAAGATCTTCATCATCAACAACGAGTGGATGGGCATGGTCCGCCAGTGGCAGCAGCTGCTGCACGGCGAGCGCTACAGCCACTCCTATTCCGACAGCCTGCCCGACTTCGTGAAGCTGGCCGAGGCCTACGGCGCGGTCGGCATCCGCTGCAGCGACCCCGCGGAACTGGACGGCAAGATCCTGGAAATGATCAACAGCGACAAGGTCGTGGTCTTCGACTGCCGCGTCGAGAAGCACGAGAACTGCCTGCCGATGATCCCGTCGGGCAAGGCCCACAACGAGATGATCATGGGCGACGTCGAGGACATCGGCAGCGTGATCGGCGCGGCGGGCGGCGGGCTGGTCTGAAGCCTTGACAGCCCTGAGGTGTTTTTTAAGCATCCCATGGCGACATTCGAGTGGGATCCGGCCAAGGCCAGATCGAACCTGGCCAAACACGGCGTCGCATTCGATGACGCAAGACTGGTCTGGGAAGATCCGCTTCACGTCGTCTATCCCGACCGGGTTGTTGATGGCGAGCAACGTTGGCACGCCGTCGGTGTTCTCGGACTTGTGACGGTGCTGCTGGTGGTTCACATCTATGTTGGTGATATCGATACGGAACGAGTTCGGATCGTCAGCGCGCGAAAAGCGACTCCCTGGGAGCGCAAGATCTATGAACAAGACAATGCTTAGCCCTGAACAGGCCGACCGCATCGCGCGGCTCGAAGCCCTGCCGGACGATCAGATCGACACGGTCGACATCCCGGAAGCCCCCATGGAAAACGCTCGCCTGGCGCGGCGCCCGGGGCTGGGTGAAGCTCTGGCTCATCCGAACGCCGTGACGCTCGACGCGGATCTAGTCGACTGGTTCAAGGAACATGCCGGCGACAAGCCCTACCAGACCGAGATCAACCGCGTGCTGCGCCAGCACGTGGCCAGGACAGAGAAGAAAATAGCCTGATGACCAATGCTCCCGCCGCCTCCGGCTCCGCCTATGACATGCCCACCGCCTCAGAGGCCGAGCAGACGGCGACCTTCGCCCTGCTGGTCGACAATGAACCGGGCGTCCTGCATCGCGTGGTCGGGCTGTTCGCCGCGCGCGGCTACAATATCGAGAGCCTCACCGTCGCCGAGACCGACCACAAGGCCCACACCAGCCGCATCACCGTGGTGACGCGCGGCACGCGCCAGACCCTGGATCAGATCGAGGCCCAGCTGCACAAGGTGGTCAGTGTCCGCCGGGTGCATGACGTGACCCGCGACCCCAATGGCGTCGAGCGCGAACTGGCCCTGGTCAAGGTGCGCGGCTCCGGCGCCGATCGGGTGGAAGCCTTGCGCGTCGCTGAAATCTTCCGGGCCAAGCCCGTCGACACCACGCTGGAAAGCTTCGTGTTCGAGATCTCGGGCGCGCCGTCCAAGATCGACAAGTTCCTAGATTTGATGCGGCCCCTGGGCCTGGTGGAACTGTCGCGCACCGGCGTGCTTTCCATCGAGCGGGGCGTCGAAGGCATGTAACGGAGCGCGGCCATGGGTCTGGCTGGATTGATCGCGGGGCTGGCCCTCGCCGCACAGCAGGCGGCGGCGCCGCCCCTGACGCCCGACCTGTCGCCGCCGACGCCCGATCCGGCCGCCTGGTGGTCCCCCGACGCGTTGAAACCATCGCCTGAGGTCGATCCGCTCTATGGCCGTCGCCTGGGCCGGCATGAACAGCCCATACCGATCGCCAATGGCGTCGATCCCCTGCTCTATCGCCTGTGGGGCCTGCAGCCGCTGCAGAACCAGCTGGTGCGGCGCGGCGAGATGATCCTCGAGGTCTGGGCCCGGCCGGCGCGCGGCGTTCGTCAGGCCGTGATCCGGGTGACGATGCGACGCGACGGCCGCGCCTTTGTCCAGGCCCGCGCCGGACTGGGCTGCTGCGCGCCGGAGATCGAGCGCCGGGTTGATATCAACGCCGAACTGGCCGCCGACCAGGTTCCGCCGCTGAAGGCCCTGGGCGGAAAGGCCCTATGGGGCGCGCCGCGCGATGTGACGGTCGACTATGGCGACGGCTCGGTCTCGCCCGTCTGTCTGGACGGCGTGGCCTGGGACGTCACCCTGCTGGTCGCCGGCCAGGCCCGGCATCTGCGGCGGGCCTGCGACGACGCCGAGGTCGGTTCGATCGCCGAGGCCCTGGCCCCGGCCCTGGGCGCGGCCATCGGACGAGACGCCCGCTTCGACGCCGTATTCCAGCACGGGGCCGACGTTTCTCGCCAGCAGGACGCCTATGACCAGTTGATCGCGTCCGGCGGCCGCCTGAAGCCCGCCGCGAACGCTCGCGCGCAGCCTCCGGCGGTTCCCTTGCCCCCCGCGAACGAAGAAGCGTCGGACGAGCCTTCCCTCGCGACCGACAAGCCCCTATATTGAATGTGTCCGGTCTCGGCCGGACTATGGGGATAAACGCGCACGTAATAAGCGGACTGGACCCGGGTGCGATTCCCGGCGGCTCCACCAATCTCTCCCAAGTTATCATGGGACCGCATGGGGCCGATCAGCATCGACAGACGTGTAAAGGTGTAATGCTTTCTCTCGGCGTGGCTCACCGTATCGGGCCGCTAAACTAACTGCGAACGATAACTTCGCTGAAGAGTTCGCTATCGCCGCGTAATGCGGTGCTAACGAATTCGCGCCTTAAGTCCTAGGGGTTCAGATCCTTAGGCGGGGCCCGGAGGGAGCCTGCCAACAGAATCCCTCCACTTTCCACCGTGGCAGCCGAGGCTCCCGCCTCTCTTTCTTGAGAGGGCATGGGGGAGCCCGCCAACAGAATCCCTCCGCTTAACCCTGCCGATAAAATTTGTGGGTCAACCGAAGGTTTGCGCACCTTTGCCGGAGGGCCGTGACGCGCTAGGCTGGCGATCTTGTTTCAGTTCCCAGTTCTTGACGGACCGCATGGCCCCAACCAACCCGCCTGAAGACCTTATGCAATACGAGGCCATGGCCCAGGACGCCCTGCGCGGCGTCGTGAAGGCGGCCCTTCGCAAGGCGGCGGCGCCGGGCGGCCTGCCCGAGCCGCATCATCTGTACATCACCTTCAAGACCCAGGCGGCCGGCGTCTCGGGCCCCCAGGATCTGTTGGGCAAGTATCCCGACGAGATGACCATTATCCTGCAGCACCAGTACTGGGATCTGGCGCCCGGCGAGACCTTCTTTTCGGTGACCCTGAAGTTCGGCGGCTCGCCCAAGCGCCTGTCGGTGCCCTACGCCGCCGTGACCCGTTTCTATGACCCGTCGGTGCAGTTCGCCCTGCAGTTCGAGGCCCCGGATATCGTTCCGCCGGAACCGACCGTCGAGCCCGAGCCCGAGCCCGCCGCCGAGACCAGCGGCGACGAAGCGCCCAAGATCATTTCCCTCGACCAGTTCCGGAAGAAGTAGCGGGTGAGCGACGTCGCGGCGGACGCGCCTCAGGTTCTGACCGACGAGGCGATCCTCGAACGCTTCCGCGCGTCCAAGAACGCGCCCTCAGGGTCGCGGACCCTGGGCTTTCAGCTCCTGGCCGTGCGTCAGGCCGATCGCGAGGTCGAGGTCGGGTTCGAGGCGCGCGCCGATCTGCTGTGCAATCCGATGGGCCAGATCCAGGGCGGCTATGTCTGCGCCATGCTGGATGAATGCATGTCGGTGGCCGGCATGATCAGCTCGGGCATGACCCATGTCGTGCCGACGCTGGAGATGAAGACCAGTTTCCTGCGCCCGGCCTTGCCGGGCGCCCTTCGCGGCGTCGGCCGGGTGGTGAAGTGGGGCAAGACCGTCTGCTTCACCGAAGGCGAGCTCTATGACGGCGAGGGCCGGCTGTTGGCCAAGGCCTCCGGCACGGCCATTCCGACGCCCTTCGCGCGGTTCAAGACATAGCGCCGGTCGGCGCGCCCCGTCGCGCCGACCTTTGCCTTGCCGCGAGCCCGCCGCTGGGCGCCGCCGGGGCGCATTCAGGAATAGACGCGGATCGGACACGCCGCCCTTTGAACCCGGGGCGAGGCGCCCTAGAACTCCGGCTGAAACCCTGTTCAGCCTTAGAGGTCGGTCCTTGACGTCGCGCCTTTCGTCCAGATCCGCCCTGGCGGCGGTCATGATCGCCTTTCTGACCTTCGCGGGCCACGCCCAGGCGCAGGATTCGACTCCGTCTTCGGCCGGCGCCTCGGCGTCCGCCCAGGCGCTTCCAGACGCGGCCCTGCCCTATAAGAGCCTGAAGCGCCGCCCGATTCGCCCAACGGCCACGCGCGCGCGGCCGGCTACCGCCGCGGCCCCGGCGCCGGCCGCGATCAATACGCCTCTGGCTGTCCGGGGCGTCACGCCCTTGCCCGCCGGCGAGCTGGAGGCCTTTGTCGACGGCCTGATCCGCCGCAGCATGACCGAGGATCACATCGCCGGCGCGACGATCGCGGTCGTCCAGAACGGCCAGGTCGTACTGAAAAAGGGCTATGGCGTCGCCAGCCTGAAAGAGCGCCGCGCGGTCGATCCGGACAAGACGCTGTTCCGCATCGCCTCGATTTCCAAGACCTTCACCTGGATCGCCCTGATGAACGAGATCGAGGCCGGCCGGATGCGGCTGGACGGTCCGGTCAATCTGTACCTGCCCGAGCCGCTTCAGGTGCGGGGCAAGGACAAGGCCCCCGTGCGGCTTCGTGACCTGATGACCCACACGGCGGGGTTCGAGGACCGGGCCATGGGCCAGTTGTTCGAACGGGACTGGCGCCGGGTGCGCCCGCTGAATGAATATCTGCGTCAGGAGCGTCCCAAGCGGGTGCGCGAGCCCGGCGCTCTGCCGGCCTATTCCAACTATGGCGCGGCCCTGGCGGGGGCGGCGGTGTCCAACGTCACAGGCAAGCCTTTCGAACAGTTGATGGCGGACGAGATCCTTTTCCCGGCCGGCATGACCCACACCACCTTCCGCGACGCCCGACCGTGGCGCGACGATCTGCCGGCGCCGATGTCGCCCGCGCTCGCCGCCGAGCGCTCCGCCGGTTTCCGCTGGACGCAGTTGGGCCTGCGCGAGCAACTGCCCGAGATGACCGGCCAGATCGCCCCGGCCGGCGGCGCCTCGTCGACGGCCGCCGACATGGCCCGCTACATGATGCTGCTGCTGGGCGACGGAACCCTGGACGGCAAGACGATCTATTCCCCGCGCACCGCCCAGGCGTTCCGCACGACAATGTATCGCCCGACGCCGGACGCCGCGGGCTGGAACGCCGGCTTCCAGGACATCGCCCTGCCCGGCGGTCGGCGTGGCTTCGGCCACGAGGGCGACACCCTGTGGTTCCATTCCAACATGGTCGTGGTTCCAGAGTTGGGCCTGGGCATCTTCATCGCCGAAAACACCGACTCCGGCGCGGACCTGCCCGGCGTGGCGCCGTCAGCGATCATCGAACGCTTCTACGCGCCGCGACCCGCCGTGCCGGTGATCCACCCGCTGACCGCCGAGGCGGCCAGGATCTACGAAGGCGACTATCTGAGCACGCGCCGCGCCTATCATGGGCTGGAAGCCTTCGTCGGGCGCGTGATCCGCGTGGCCCAGGTGCGGGTCACGCCGGACGGCCAGCTGGCCATCCTGATCGACGGCAAGCCCACCCTGTGGAACACCACCGACAAGCCGGGCGTCTTCCAGGCCGCCGACGGCCCCAAGGTCGTGGTCTTCGAAACCGTTGACGGCCGCGCGACGCGCTTCTATCCGCCCAGCGGCTTTTCCGCCTTCGAACGTATCCGCTTCCCGCTCGGCTCTGGGCTGCTGATCTGGGTCGTGTCCCTGTCCGCCCTGGCCGCCATCGCCACCCTGGCGGGCGTGTTTATGCGCGATCGCCGCGAGACCCGTCAGACACCGACCCAGACCCGCGCCAACCTGCTGCAGACGACCCAGGCGGCCCTTTGGCTGATTTCGCTGGGCGGCGTGGGCATTTTCGCCTCCAAGTCCAATGACATCTCAGCGGTTTTCTTTGGTTGGCCCAGCGGCTGGCTGGTGACCGCCTCGGCCTGCGCCCTGGTAGCCAGCGCTCTGACCGCGGTGACCCTGGTCATGGCGCCCGTGGTCTGGCGCGGCGGTCGCCGGGTCGACAGCTGGACCACGCTGCGTAAGCTGGCCTTCACCTTCACCGCCCTGCTTTACGCCGTCCTGGCCGTGCTGCTGGCGATGTGGAACTTCTTGTTGCCCTGGAGCAGCTGAGGCCCGCCGTACGGCGCTGAAATTGCACCGTTCTCTCAAGGGAAGTCCTTGGGAGGGGATAAAGTGTCAAAACAAGACGGTTTGGTGTTTGGCGGCGCGGGCCTTGGCGCATGGGCCGCCGCGACCTTGTTTTATGCGGCCTTCGGCGGCGGCGTTCTCGAGAGCGCCTTCTGGTTCTACGCCATCAACGCCTTCCTGGCGGCGGCGTTCGGAACCTTCGTCTTTCACGTCACCGCGCGGCTTCGTCACGTGCGTCGTGGCAAGCGGATGTTGCCGATGCTGGCCTTCATCGCGCCGGGCCTGATCGGCAGCGCCCTGGTGATCGGCCAGTTCCAGACTCTGATGCCATCGGCCGACCCGGTCAGCCTGGGTCGCTACGGCGCCTTCCTGGCGGTGCTGTTCACCGCCCTGGCCGCCTCAGCCTTCGAGCGTCCGCCGCAAAAGGCCTGACTCGCGCTTTCGCACGAGGATAATGATCCGCTCGCGATCCCCCGGCCGGCGCTCGACCAGCAGCCGGCCGACCTGGGCGTCGTCGTGGAAGGCGTAGCCCTTGATCGAGTCCAGTAGAGCCTTGGCCAGATTGTCCAGGTCCATCCACGGCGGTTCGCCGACATACTCCATGAAGATGTCGACCTCGAACTCGCCCCAGGCCGGCCGCGCGCCGCGCCAGACCTTGCGGAAGAACTCGTAGATCAGCGGCTTGTAGTACTTGCCCTGGGTGGTCAGGCCGTCGACCACCAGGGTGAGTTCGCCGCTCGCCTCGCGGGCCCGCACCTTGCCGTGATGGACCCAGTCTGAACCGTCCAGATCGAGACTCACAGTCCGACCATCTGGGCCAGCTTCAGCACCGTGTTCCAGTTGCGGGTGGTGCCGACCGGCGAGCGCTTGGTCTTCTTCCAGTCGCGATCCAGCACCGAGTCGGCGATGCTGATGGGAAAGTCGACATAGAGCTCAAGCGTCCGCGCTTCGAAGGTCTCGGGACCGGTGATCGCCGCGCGCAGGACCCCGACGTCCTCCGCGGAAATCGGACTCTTCAGAAAATTGACCACCAGGTGACTGGGGTGGTCCTGCGCCTGAGCGGTGTAGGGATTGCCGGCGATGATCGCCGCCAGCTCGGCGGGCGAGCGGACCATGAAGTCGGTCCGCAGGCCCATCCGCGCTTCAAGGCCGTCCTCAAGGCGCTTCTCCAGCGCCGCGCCGCCCTCGGCCTCGCCCCACAGCACCAGGTTGCCGCTGGCCAGCAGGGTCTTGGCCTCGTCGAAGCCCAGGTCCCCGGCCAGACCCAGCAGGTCGTCCT
Organism: Alphaproteobacteria bacterium; assembly: GCA_018895795.1. GTDB lineage: Bacteria > Pseudomonadota > Alphaproteobacteria > Caulobacterales > Caulobacteraceae > Caulobacter. The sequence goes on along the minus strand of JAHINZ010000292.1, from coordinate 343 downwards.
TCAGGACCTTGCGGCCGCCCACATTGACGGCGCGAAGAAGAGCGATATGCGGGCTCATGGCTAGAGGCGCTCGACCTTCACCGCCGTGCCATAGGCCAAAACCTCGGTGATGCCCTCCATGATCTCATTGGCGTCGTAGCGCATGGCCAAGATCGCGTTGGCGCCCAGTTCCTCCGCATGAGCCACCAGCAGATCATAGGCCTCCTTGCGAGCCGTCTCGGCCAGGCTCGTGTAGATTGAGAGGTTGCCGCCGAAGATCGACTGGATCGACCCGCCGATATTACCGATCACGCTGCGCGAGCGGACCGTGATCCCGCGCACCAGGCCGAGATGCGAGACGATG
>JAHINZ010000291.1 GCA_018895795.1 Alphaproteobacteria bacterium | reverse complement strand
TTCGAGCTCAATCCCAACATGCCGCCCGAAGGCCAGAACATCGTCGAGCATATCGGCGAGAAATATGGCGCGACGCCCGAGCAGTCGGCCGCCAACCGCAAGGCCATCCATGAGCGCGCGGCGTCGGTGGGCTTCACGATGAAGACCAGCGAGACCAGCCGCATCTACAACACCTTCGACGCCCATCGCCTGCTGCACTGGGCCGGCCTAGTCGGCGGCCAGAAGGCCCTGAAGCGCGCCCTGTTCGACGCCTATTTCACCGACGGCCTCAGCCCCGCCGACCATGACGTGCTGGTGGCGACAGCGCAGAAGGCCGGCCTGGACGGCGCGGCGGCCCGCGACGTGCTGACCTCCGGCCAGTACGCCCAAGAAGTGCGCGACGCCGAGCGCGCCTGGCACACGGCGGGCATCAGCTCGGTCCCCGCCGTGATCATCAACGACCGCTATCTGATCTCGGGCGGCCAGCCGGCGGAGTATTTCGAGAAGGCCCTCCGCCAGATCGCCGCCGAGGCCTGACGCCTACGCGACCTGGGTCGCCGTGCCGGCCACCATGTACCAGGTCAGCAGCAGGCCGCAGATCACCGTGGCCGACAGGTAGCCGCCGGTCCGGCGCCAGGTGAACACCCCGAGCACCGCGATCAGGGCGGTCAGCGGCAGGAACTGGATGGCCACCACCGTCGACAGCGGATCGAAGGCGGTGGGCAGGCGGCCGGTCAGGAACAGCGTTCCGTAGTCCAGGCCCAGCAGCAGCAGGAAGCCGCCGCTCAGCGCCACGACGGCGCTGGCGTACTGGGCCGCCGCGCCCTCGCCCGCCACCGGGATGCGCGCCAGCAGGGTGCGCAGGGTGACGCCGAAGGCCAGGGTCAGGGGCAGGACATAGACCAGGACCAGATCGGCCTGGGCCAGGCTGAGCCGCTTGAGCGCCACCACCCAGAAGCGGAAATCGACCAGGAACAGGCGATGGACCAGTTCCAGCGCGCCATAGACCACGACCACGCTGGCCAGGCCGATCAGCAGCGACAGCCGCAGATGGCGGGTGAACACCGGCTTGTCGCGCTTGCCGATCGCGCCCAGGGCCAGGGTCAGCAGGGCGCCCAGCACCGCCCAGGTCAGCACCTGATTGGTGATCCCCTGCTTGAGGATCGCATTGGGCTTCAGGGCGATCATGCCCAGGATGAAGAACGGGAAGAAGGTGACGGCCGGCAGCAGGGCGGTCAGGGCCAGGCCGCCCCACCAGCCCGTGTCGCGCCGCGTCACGGTGGGTTGCGGCGCGTTGCGCAGGGCGGCGAACAGCGGCAGGGCCAGCAGCAGCTGGAAGGTCCCCAGCAGCAGGACCACCGCCCCGACCAGGGCGACGCCGGTGGCCAGTTCTTTCCATATCCAGATCTGGTCGGCCGCCGGACGCGGGGTTCCGCCCTTCAGGGTCAGGGCGAACCAGTCGAGGGCGTGGCCGACGGCGGTGGGCGAGATGTGATCGCCCGGATGGGTGGTGGTCGGGGTGCTGAGCCGCCGCGCCGTGCCCTCGGCGACCGATCCGTAGATCTTGCCGGGCTGCACGGCCGAGGTCGCCCCGAACACCGCCCGCAGCTTGGGACTGCCGGTCACGTCCTGGGCCCGGTCGACGCCCCACATCAGCTTGGAGAACTCGTCATAGCGGCTGTAGACCACCGCCAGGTTGCGCGGCCAGGTCGGCGAGCCCTCGGCGGCGAACGGCGCGCCGGTGGACGAGCCTTCCAGCACCACCGCCTTGTAGGCGTCGGGCATGGTCGCGGCGGCGGCCAGCACCGTCCAGCCGCCCATGCTGTGGCCCTCCAGCCCGATATTGGCGGGATCGACGATCTTCAGGCTCCGCAGATAGTTCAGCCCGTCGGGGCCGCCGAAGCCGTTGGAAAACGCCGCCCCACCGCTATAGCCGTGGCCGGTCTGGTCCAGGGCCAGCACCACATAGCCGCGGCGGGCGAACTCGATGGCGAACGGGCTCTGGGTCTCGCGGGAATTGATATAGCCGTGCACGGCCAGGACGCCGGGGGCCGGCGTCGCGGCGGTGGCGCCCGGCGGGGTGTAGAGCAGGCCGCTCATTCGCGTGCCGCCGGCCCCGGTGAAGCTCACCTCGGTGACCTTGATCCCGCCCGCCGTCTGGACCCTCCAGGCCAGGGCGCTGGCGCCCAGCACCAGGACCAGGCCCAGCACGAATAACACCCAAGGCTTACGCATGATTTCGTCTCCCCCGCGCCGGTCGATCGCCGGCTTTGGGGGGAGCCTAGAGGAGGCGGAGGGGCCTGGATATCCCCTAGGAGAGGGAGGGGCCCATGCGAAGCATGGGAGGGTGAGGCGCGTCGTCGTTGGCAGCGAAACCCGCTCACGCCTTACCCCCTCACCCTCCCATCGCAAGCGATGGGCCCCGCCCTCTCCCCGTGGGAGAGGGATTTACACCAGCGCCCCGGCCTTTTCCGCCGCCGCCAGGCGCTCGGCCATGCCGTGGCCATAGATCTTCCGCACCCGCTCCAGCACCGCGGCCGGCGCCGTCTCCGGGCGGCCGGCGTTGAACGGCGGGGCGGGCGCATATTCCACCGCCAGCTGGATGGACTGGGCCATGGCGTCGCCGGCGATCTCGGCGGCTATGGTCAGGGCGAAGTCGATGCCGGCCGTGACGCCGCCGCCGGTGAAGACCTTGCCGTCGCGCACCACGCGGGCCGGATCGGGGATGGCGCCGAATAGGGCCAGCTGATCACGCCAGGCCCAGTGGCAGGCGGCGCGCTTGCCCTTCAGCAGCCCCGCCGCGCCCAGCACCAACGAGCCGGTGCAGACCGAGGTGACATAGCGCGCGCCCGAGGCCAGGCGGCGGATCTGGTCGAGGAAGGCGGGATCGGCCATGGCCTCGGTGGTCCCGAAGCCGCCGGGCACGATCAACACGTCGCAGGCCGCGACCTCGGCCAGCCGGGGCAGGCGCGCGAACACCAGGCCGTCGGCCTCGATCTCGCCGCCCTCCAGGCTGGCGACCGTGACCTTGGCGCCGGGCAAGCGGCACAGGATCTGGTGCGGACCGGTGAAGTCCAGATGGGTGACGCCCGGAAACAGGGCGAAGACGATGTTCAGGGTCTGCGGCTCGGTCATGGGGGCGTCTCCGTTTGACGGCGCAGCATCTCGCGCCTAGCCTCTGGCGGAAATGACATAATTCCCTCGGATTCCGCCATGCCCCGCACGATCGGCTTTCTGGTCTATCCCGACTTCCAGCTGCTGGACGCCACCGGCCCGATCGCCACGTTCGAGATCGCCGCGCGGTTCTCGCCCGGGGCGTACCGGCTGGTGTTCCTGTCGAAGGACGGCGGGATGGTGGCCAGCTCGTCGGGCCTGGCCGTGGCCACCACCGCCGTGGCCGACGCCCCGCCGCTGGACACCCTGATCGTCTCCGGCGGCGACGGGGTGAAAGCCCCGGCCGGCTGCTCGGTCACCCTGGCCTATGTGCGCGACGCGGCCAAGACCGCCCGCCGGGTCGCCAGCGTCTGCTCGGGAACCTATGTCCTGGCCGCCGCCGGCCTGCTGGACGGCAAGCGCGCCACCACCCACTGGAGCCGGACGAAAGACCTCCAGAAGCGCTATCCCGCCATCCGGCTGGAGCCCGACAAGATCTTCGTCCAGGACGGCATGATCTGGAGCTCGGCCGGCATCACCGCCGGCATCGACCTGTCCCTGGCCCTTGTGGGCGCCGACGAGGGCGAGGCGGTGGCCCGCCGCACGGCCCAGCAATTGGTGGTCTATCACCGTCGCCCCGGCGGCCAGTCGCAGTTCTCGGCCCTGATCGACCTGAAGGCCGGGCGCTTCGACGCCCTGATGGTCTGGGCCCGCGAACACCTGGCGCAAAACCTCGATGTCGAGCAGCTGGCCGCCCAGGCCGCCATGAGCCCGCGCAACTTCGCCCGGCTGTTCGTCGCCGAGACCGGCGTCACCCCGGCCAAGGCCGTCGAGCGGCTGCGGGTCGAGGCCGCTCGGGCCCTGCTCGACAGCCAGCCCCTGCAGGTCGAGGACGTCGCGCTGGAGACCGGCTTTGGCGATCCCGAACGCATGCGCCGCGCCTTTATCCGGGCGTTCGGCCAGCCGCCTCAGGCCCTGCGACGCGGCCCCAAGCCAGGGTGACCGGACGGTCTAGTGGCTGGTCGTGTCCGTCGGACGCCGGCTCATCGCTTCCGCGACCCTCTGGGCCAGCAGGCTCTGGGTGAACGGCTTGTTGATGCGCAGCAGGTCCACCGCCGGCGCGTCGGCCGCCGTCGCGGCCAGGTCGGCATAGCCGGTGGCGATGATGAAGGGAATTCCAGGATGGCCGCGACGGGCGGCCTGGGCGAACTGTGACCCGGTCATGTGCGGCATGACCTCGTCGCTGATGATCAGATCGATGTCCTCTCGCGACCGCAACGCGGCCAGCCCCTCCGACCCGGAAGAGGCGACGATCACCTCGTGACCCAGGTCATCGAGCATGGCGGCGGTGTTGATCAGAACCAGACTGTCGTCGTCCACCGCCAGAATGCGCAGCTTGCGCCCGGCCAGAGGCGGCCGGGCGACGACGGTGTCGCTCAGAGACCCAGGTTCGCCGCCGATCACCGGAAGCCAGAGATCGACCTGGGCGCCTTCGCCCGGCCGGCTGGTCAGGGTCAGGGCGCCGCCGGACTGGGCCGCGACGCCTTGCGCCATCGACAGGCCCAGGCCGGTGCCCTTGCCGACGCCCTTGGTGGTGAAGAACGGCTCGGTGGCGCGGGCGATCGTCGCCTCGTCCATGCCCTCGCCCGTGTCGGCGACGCTGAGGCGTAGATAGTCGCCCGGCGCCAGCTCGCCGCCCGCATCGACCTTGTGCAGGCTGGCGGTGATGGTCAGGGTTCCGCCGTCCGGCATGGCGTCGCGCGCATTGACGACCAGGTTCATCAGGGCGGATTCCAGCTGATAGGGATCGGTGTGCGCCCGCGGCAGGCCGCCCGGGAAGCGGATGCTGACCTCGATCGTCGAACCGATGGCGCGATCCAGAAAGGTCATCATGCCGCGCACCAAGGTGGGCACGTCCACGGCCGCCATCTTCAGTTCCTGCTTACGCGCGAAGGCCAGCATGCGCTGGGTCAGGACGGCGCCGCGCTGGGCGCCCTGCATGGCGTTCTCCAGCAGCGGGGTGATGCGGGGATCATAGGGCAGACGCTTCTGGACCAGCTCCAGGCCGCCCATGATGGCCATCAGCAGATTGTTGAAATCATGGGCCACGCCGCCGGTCAGCTGGCCGATGGCCTCCATCTTCTGCGACTGGAACAGCGCCTCGCGGGCCTGGTCGAGGGCCCGCTGGGTTTCCATCCGTTCGGTGATGTCCCGAGTGATCTTGGCGAAGCCGAGGATCTCGCCCTGCTCATCGCGGATCGCGTCGATCACCACATGGGCCCAGAATCGGCTGCCGTCCTTGCGGACCCGCCAGCCCTCCTTCTCGAAACGCCCTTCGCGCGCGGCCACGGCCAGGGCCTTGTCGGGTTCGCCGGTCGCGCGGTCCGCCTCGGTATAGAATCGGGAAAAGTGCTGGCCGACGATCTCGGAGGCCTCATAGCCCTTGAATCGCTGGGCC
>JAHINZ010000290.1 GCA_018895795.1 Alphaproteobacteria bacterium | reverse complement strand
GATGCTGGAACGCGGCGGCGGCTCGATCATCAACACCGCCTCGATCGCGGGTCTGCAGGCCGGTTTCGGGCCCCTGGCCTATTCGACCGCCAAGTGCGCGGTGATCCATCTGAGCCGCTGCGCGGCCGCCGAGCTGTCGCCCGACAGGATCCGGGTCAACGCCATCTGCCCGGGCCTGATCGCCACCTCGATCTTCGGCGCCTCGATGGGTCTGTCACGCGAGGTCGCCGACCAGATGGCCGCCCGCGTCGCCGAGGTCGGGCCCAAGATCCAGCCGATCCCCAAGGCCGGCCTGCCCGAGGACATCGCCCGCGCCGCCCTCTATCTGGCCTGCGACGATTCCGAGTTCGTCACCGGCACCCATATCGTGGTTGACGGCGGCATCACGGTCGGCGGGCGCAGCGCCTGGGACAAGAACGCGCCCTCGCCCATCCTGTCGGCCATGGGCATCACCCCCGAACAGGCCGAGCAAATGCGGGTGGCGATGGCGGCCGGCGGCGGAGCGGCGTGACGGCGACCGCCCTGACGCCCAATCTGCGCGGCGCGCTGTGGATGCTGGCCTCGGCGGTCGGCTTCACGGCGATGACCACGCTGATCAAGTATCTGGGGCCGGGCTATCCGGCCGCCCTGCAGACCTTCTACCGGCAGCTGGCGGGGGTGATCATCCTGCTGCCGCTGATGGCGCGCGACTGGCGGGGGACCTTCTACACCACCCGGCCGGGCATCCTGATCTTCCGGTCCAGCGCCGGGGTGCTGGCCCTGATCCTCAGCTTCTACGCCTATCAGGAACTGCCGCTGGCCGACGCCAACGCCCTGTCCTTCACCCGGACCTTGTGGCTTGTGCCGTTCGCCGGCCTGATCCTGCGCGAGCCGATCGGGCCTCTGCGGATCGGCGCGGCGCTGGTCGGCTTCCTGGGCGTGCTGATCATGCTGCGGCCTGGGGCCGATGGTTCCGGCGGCTGGCTGGGCTGGCCGCAGGCGGCGGCCCTGGCGGCGGCGCTGCTGTTCGCGCTGACCATCACCGGCATGAAGGTGATGACCCGCGACCACTCGCCCTTCACCCTGCTGGTCTATGCGGCGGTGCTGGGCCTGGTGTTCTCGATCCCGCCGGCGCTGTTCGTCTGGCGCTGGCCCAGCCTGCCCGACCTGGGTCTGCTGGCCGCCATGGGCGTGATCGGGACCCTGACGCAAGGGGCCTATATCAAGGGCATGCAATTGGGCGAGGCGGCGGTGATGGCCCCGATCGACTATACGCGGTTGGTCTTCGCGGTGCTGGCCGGCCTGCTGCTGTTCCACGAGGTCCCCAAGCCGGCGACCTTGATTGGGGCGGTGATCGTAGTGGGCTCGACCCTGTTCATCTCCTGGCGCGAGCACCAGGTGTCGCGGCGCGCGGCGGCCCTGACGGTTCAGGCGCCGGAATAGGCGCGCCGCCATTCGACGAAGCGTTGCAGCCCTTCGGCCAGCTTGACCCGGGGCTTATATCCCGTCAGCGCCTGCAGCTTGTCGATATTGGCGAAGGTGGCGGTGACGTCGCCCGGCTGCATGGGACGCAGGACCTTCCTGGCCTCGACGCCGAGCGCCGCCTCCAGGGTCGAGATCATCGCCATCAACCCGACCGGGTCATTGTCGCCGATATTGTAGACCTCGTGGACGCCCTGGGCCGGAGGATGGTCCAGAACGCCGATGATCCCGTCGACGATGTCGTCGATATAGGTGAAGTCGCGAGCCATCTGGCCCTCGCCATAGACCTCGATCGGCTCGCCCGAGAGGATCTTCTGGGTGAAGCTGTAATAGGCCATGTCGGGCCGACCCCAGGGGCCATAGACCGTGAAGAACCGCAGGCCCGACTGCGGGAAGCCGTACAGCGCCGCATAGCTCTGGCTGATCAGCTCGCACGAGCGCTTGGTGGCGGCGTAGAGCGACACCGGCTTGTCGGCGGGATCGCTCTCCTTGAAGCCCGAGCCGTTCATCGGCCGATCGCCATAGACGCTGCTGGACGAGGCATAGACCAGATGCTCGACGCCGCCATGGCGGCAGGCCTCCAGCACGGCCAGGTGGCCGGCCAGGTTGGAGCGCTCATAGGCGAAGGGATTGTCGATCGAGTAGCGGACGCCGGCCTGGGCGGCCAGGTGCACGATCCGCTTGGCGCCGGACGATTTGACCAGGTCCAGCAGGGCCTCGTGCTCGGCGATGTCCAGGCGGACCATCGTGAAGCCCGCGCGACCGTCCAGCCGCGCGGCCCGCGCCGCCTTCAGGGCCGGGTCGTAATAGGTGTTGAAATTGTCGACGCCGATCACCGTCTCGCCGCGATCGAGCAGGCGCTCGGCCACGTGCAGGCCGATGAAGCCGGCCGCGCCCGTGACAAGGACGGGGGACGCCATGTTCAGCCCCTGCCGATCGACGCATAGGTGAAGCCGTGGCGGACCATGTCGGCGGGCTTGTAGACATTGCGCAGGTCGACCACGACCGGCGCGGCCATGGTCGCCTTCAGACGGTCCAGATCCAGGGCCCGGAACTGGTCCCATTCGGTCAG
>JAHINZ010000289.1 GCA_018895795.1 Alphaproteobacteria bacterium | reverse complement strand
ATACATCGTCTCTACCCACGCGCCGGAAGTCATAGGCTTTGCCAATCCAAGGACGCTGCACCTCGCTAAGCGCAGCGGTTACGAGTCCAGTATCGAACAGCTCGACATCGCGGAAATCGGGAAATTGCGAGAGGTTGCCGAGCACCTCGGCGTGTCGATGTCCGACGTCTTCGCCGCCGATCGAGTCATCTGGGTCGAAGGCGCGACAGAGGAGCTCTGTTTTCCGTACATCTATCAAAGCCTGCATGGCCCTTTGCCGAAGGGCACGATCATAACCTCGGTGGCCGCGACCGGCGACTTCAATACCCGCCGCCGCGATCCAGAGATCGTTTACGAGGTCTACCAGCGGCTCAGCGCCGCCGCCGCGACGCTCGTTGTCGCCGTCGCCTTCAGCTTCGACACAGAAAAGCTGAACGCCAAAGACACGGCTGAGATGGTGCGCAATTCGGGTGGTCTGCTGCACTTTCTCCCCCGGCGACATTTCGAGTGCTACCTGATCGACGCTGCGGCCATCGCCGCCTTTATCGAGAGCAAAGATCCCGCCTCTTCGGGAGCCGCTACGCCGGAGGTGGTAGCAGCCGAGATCGTCGCAGTAGCCGGCGAGCATCCATTTAAGATCGCTGAATGGAAGCACGACATTCTGGACCCGAAGTGGCTCGCGGCAGTGGATGCTGCGAACTTGATCGGCGCGGTCTGTGCAAAAATCTCGGACAGCCGGGCGCCGTTCAACAAGAAAGACGACTCCCTCTTTCTCGTGCGCCATATCCTCGAGCACAATCGCGACCACATTGGACCGTTGGGTGATTACGTGCGCGATCTGGTAGTGGCCGTTTCAGGGTAACATCACATCAAATATTTGAAGATCGAGGCAGGGGCGATCTCAAGCAGACGGGTGCCCAGTCTCCACATCTATGTTGCCACCCGCCAACACGACCGCGCCGCAAAGGCCCCGATTGACCCCGCCCTAACCACGGCCTAGTCACACCCCGTCATGCGCACCCGCCGGGGAAAATTCGGATCGAGCCTGCTCGTCGCCTGGTTGGCGGCGCTCGCGGTGCTGGCCCAGACCCTGGTTCCGGCCATCGCCATGGCCCGCCCGACGGCGGCCGGCCAAGCCATCGTCATCTGTACGGTCGACGGGCCCAAGCTGCTCAAGCCGGGTGAAAAGCCGACGCCGATCAAGAGCTTCGGCGGCTTCCGCTGCGGCCAGTGCGTCGCCGCCAGCCTGGCGGCCGTCACGCCCGACCCCGCCCCCAGCGTCGCGCCCATCGTCTATGCCGCCCGGATCGAGGCGGCCGTCATCCCGATCCTGGGATCGCGCGGCCCGGCGCGCATCGCGCCCCGGCCGCCCGGCCAAGGCCCGCCCCTGTTCCTGAACGCCTGACCCAAACCCCGCGCCCGGCTCCGGCCGCCCGCGCGCCTCGTCACGTTTTCAGGACTTCACATCCCATGACCTTCTCGTTTCAACGCGCCCTGATGCTGGGCGTCGCGGGCCTTTGCCTGTCCACCGCCGCCCAGGCCGCCGACCTGGCCGCCGACACCGACCAGACCAATCTCGACTCGGTTCTGGTCACCGCTCGTCCCAATCCGGAAGATCCGCCCGCCGTCGCCCGGGCCCGCAAGCGGCTGTCGGAGACCCCCGGCGCCGTGGCGGTGATCTCGTCCGAGGCCTATGCCGACCGCTTTGCCCTGGGGCTGAACGACACCGTCCGCGACGTGCCCGGCGTGTTCGCCCAGAAGAAGTTCGGCGAGGACACCCGTCTGTCGATCCGCGGCTCGGGCCTGGGCAACGTCAACCACAACCGCGGGACCCTGCTGGCCCAGGACGGCGTGCCGCTGAACGAGGCCGACGGCTATGGCGACTATCAGCTGATCGACCCGCTGCTGGCCCGCTATACCGAGGTCTATAAGGGCGGCAACGCCCTGCGTTTCGGCGGCGCCCTGCTGGGCGGGGCGATCAACATGGTCACCCCCACCGGCAAGACCGCCGGGGCCGACAACCTGATCCGCGTCGAGGCCGGGTCGTTCGGCGCCGCCCGCCTGCATGGCGAGGTCGCCCGCCAGTCCGGCGACAACGACGTCTTTGTCGGCGCCACCCTGAGCAACGCCGACGGCTGGCGGCAGCAGAGCAACAGTTCCTCGGCGCGGCTGTCGGCCAATCTCGGCCACGGCTTCGGCGAGGATCGCGAGGTGCGGTTGTATGTCAGCGGCGCCGACCTGCGCCAGCAGATCGCCGGGTCGGTGACCCTGGACCAGGCCCTGAACAGTCCGACCAAGGCCGGGGCCGGCAATCTGGCCAATAATTACGGCCGCAACATGCGCAACGCCCGGGCCAGCCTGCAGACCACCTGGCGGCTGTCGGACAGCACGGTGTTCGAGGGCGGGGTCTATGGCGCCTGGCGCGATCTGGACCATCCGATCTTCCAGGTCATCGACCAGGAAAGCCGCAATTTCGGCGCCTTCGGCCGGCTGGACTGGACCGGCCAGATCGCCGGCCACGCGGCGGACCTGTTCACCGGCCTGTCCTGGCGGGTCGGCGATCTGGACGCCCGCCAGTGGCTGAACCGGCGCGGCTCGCATGGCGCGCTCCAGGCCTTCTCGCGCCAGAACGCCAAGGCCCTGGACGTGTTCGCCGAGGGCCGGCTGTTCGTCACGCCGCGCGTCGCCGTGGTGGCCGGCGCCACCTATGGCGCCGCCAGCCGCGACTATCACGCCTACAAGCTGTCCGGCGTGGCCTCGACCTTCGACCTGACCGCCAGCCGCGACTATGACTGGCTGGCGCCCCGCGTGGGCCTGCTGTTCCAGGTCGATCCCGACAGCCAGGTGTTCGCCAACCTGACCCGGTCGGTCGAACCGCCCAATTTCGGGGCCTATTCCCCCACCGCCGCCGCCGGCTTCGCGCCGGTGGTTCCGCAGACCGCCTGGACCGGCGAGGTAGGGGCGCGCGGCCGCGAGGGCGCCCTGGCCTGGGACGTGGCGTTGTATCGCGCCGAACTTCGCCATGAACTGCTGGGCTTCGTGGTCGACGCCGACCATCCGGCCTCGACCTTCAACGCCGACAAGACGATCCACCAGGGGATCGAGGCGGGCCTGGACTGGCGGATCACCCCGCGCCTGCGTCTGCGCCAGACCTGGGCCTGGTCGGACTTCACGTTCGACGGCGACGCCCAGTATGGGAACAATACCCTGCCCGTCGTGCCCGAGCACCTGTATCGCGCCGAGGTCAAATACGAGCACCCGGCCGGCTGGTTCGCGGCCCCGTCGCTGGAATGGACGCCGCGCGGCGCCTTTGTCGACTATCGCGACAAGGTCCGCGCCCCCGGCTATGCGATCGCCTCGCTGAACACCGGCTATACCCGCGACGGGGTGACGGTGTTCCTCGATGCGCGCAATCTGTTCGACAAGCGCTATGTCGCGACCGTCAATCCGCTGGCCAATGCGGCGTCGGTGTCGGCCGCGACGGTCAAGACCACGGCGGCCTTCTGGCCGGGCGAGGGCCGCGGCGTCTTCGTCGGCGTTTCGGGCAAGTTCTAGTCCGCGCCCTCCGTCTTCCCGGCCTTGGCCGGGAAGACGGCTTGGGATCGCTCAATGACCACAATCACGCTGTAGAAGAGACCGCCATGCGCAAGATCGCCCCAGGCCTTATCGCCGCCGCCCTCTCCGCCACGCCCGCAATGGCCCACGTTGTCGTGGTCCCGGACACCGCGCGCGCCGGGTCCTATTCCGCCGTCGCCTTCCGTGTGGGCCACGCCTGCGCGGCCGGCGACGCCACCCTGAAGATCCGGATCGAGATCCCGGCCGGCGTGGTCTCGGCCCGCCCGCAGCCCAAGCCCGGCTGGACCTACGCCCTCGACCGCGCGGCGGGCGCCGATCCCAAGGCCGCGCCCTCGGCGATCACCTTCACCGGTCGCCTGCCCGACGAGGCCTTTGACGACTTCGCCGTGCTGATGAAGCTGCCCGCCGCCGGGGAGGCCCTGGTCTTTCCGGTGATCCAGACCTGCGAGAAGGGGGAAAGTCAGTGGACGGAGATCCCCTCGGCCGACGCCCCCGGCGAACGCCTGTCGCGCCCCGCCCCCGTCCTTCGCCTGACCCCCGCCGACGCCCTGCCCGTCGGCCATCAACATTGACCCGGAGAGTCCTGATGCTTCGCCCCCCCCTGCTCGCCCTGGCGGCGCTCGCCGCCGTCTCCGCCACCGCCTGGGCCCCCGCTGCTTGGGCCGGCGACTACAAGGTCGGCTCCATCACCGTTCAGAGCCCTTGGAGCCGCCCGGCCCAGGCCGGCATGAACGGGGTCGGCTTCATGACCCTCGTCAATACCGGCGCCAAGCCGGTGACCCTGACCGCGATCGAAAGCCCGCTGGCGGCCAAGGTCGAGCTGCACCAGTCGTCGATGGCCAATGGCGTGATGACCATGCGCCGGCAAGACACCACCACCCTCGCGGCCGGCGGCAAGCTGGAATTGTCGCCGGGCGGCTATCACCTGATGCTGCTGGGGCTGAAACAACCGCTCAAGGTCGGGCAGAAGGCGCCCCTCACCCTGGTTTTCGCCGACGGCCAGCGCGTCACCGTCGACCTGACGGTGCGGTTGACGCCGCCAAACGCCGCCACGGGCGGGATGATGGATCACCAACACCCCTGATCGCGCGCCCGATAACGCCGGGGCGGCGGACATAACAAATTTGTAAGGAAGCGATTTCTGCCCCAACAAGGCAGATTGCCGTCAGCAATCACTCACGGATGCGTTTTTGATGAAAAAAGTTTGGTTCGGCGCCGCCGCCCTGGCCGCCCTCTCCCTTTCCGCCTTCGGCGCCCAGGCCCGCGAGGATCACCTCTGCGTCGACGCCGCCTGCACGACCCAGGCCCTGTTCGCCCCGGCCGCCGAAGGCGTGGCCGGCGACCTGACCTCGCTGGAGTCCCCGCGCTACGGCGCCTGGGGCTTCGACAGCAGCGGCATGGACACCAGCGTCAAGCCGGGCGACGACTTCTACAAGTTCGCCAACGGCGCCTGGGACGCCAAGACGGTGATCCCGTCGGACCGCACCCGCTACGGCAATTTCGACAAGCTGTCGGAACTGTCCGAAGCCCGCACCCGCGCCATCATCGAAGCCGCCGCCGCCAACAAGGCCGCCACCGGCGACACCGCCAAGGTCGGCGCCGCCTATCGCGCCTTCGTCAACGAGGCCCAGATCGAGGCGCTGGACGCCAAGCCGATCGCGCCCTGGCTGGCCGGCGTCAAGAAGGTCAAGACCAAGGACGACTTCACGGCCCTGATGGGGACCAGCCCGGTCTCGCCCTATGCCAGCCTGATCGGCGTCTATATCTCGACCGACGCCAAGAACCCCAAGGCCTATGCGGTCTCTTCAGCGACCGGCGGCCTGAGCCTGCCCGACCGCGACTATTATCTCGACGCCAAGTTCGCCGACAAGAAGGCCGCCTATCTGGTCTATGTCGAAAAGATGCTGACCCTGGCCGGCTGGGACAAGCCCGCCGAAAACGCCAAGGCCGTGGTCGATTTCGAGACCAAGCTGGCCGAGGCCTCGTGGAGCCGGGTCGAACGCCGCGACCGCGACAAGACCTACAATCCCGCCACCTTGGCGGAACTTCAGGCCCTGACGCCGGGCTATGACTGGAAGCGCTATCTGGCCGGCACCGAACTGCCCAAGGTCGACCGCTTCATCGTCACCACCAACACCGCCTTCCCGAAATACGCCAAGATCTACAGCGAGACGCCGCTCGACACCCTGAAGGCCTGGCAGGCGTTCAAGGTGATCGACGGCGCGGCGCCGATGCTGTCCAAGCGCTTCGTCGACGCCAGCTTCGAGTTCCGCAACAAGACCCTGTCGGGCCAGCCCGAGCAGCGTCCGCGCTGGAAGCGCGGCGTCTCGCAGGTCAACGGCATGCTGGGTGAAGCGGTCGGCAAGGACTATGTCGCCCAGTACTTCCCGCCCGAGTCCAAGGCCAAGATGGACGATCTGGTCCACAACATCCGCGACGTGCTCAAGGTCCGCCTCGAGAACCTCGACTGGATGGGCGCCGACACCAAGACCCAGGCGCTGGATAAGCTGGCCAAGTTCACCGTCAAGATCGGCTATCCCGACAAGTGGCGCGACTATTCCAAGCTGGAGATCAAGGACGACGACGCCTATGGCAACGCCCAGCGCGCCGGCGTCTTCGAATGGCGCCACGACGTCGAACGCCTGAACGGTCCGGTCGACAAGAGCGAGTGGGGCATGACCCCGCAGACGGTCAACGCCTACTACAACTCGGTCAATAACGAGATCGTCTTCCCGGCCGCCATCCTGCAGGCCCCGTTCTTCCATCCCGACGCCGATCCGGCCGTCAACTATGGCGGCATCGGCGGGGTGATCGGCCACGAGATCGGCCACGGCTTCGACGACCAGGGCCGCAAGTCCGACGGCGACGGCGTGCTGCGCGGCTGGTGGACCGACGCCGACGCCGCCAAGTTCAAGACCCAGGCCGACAAGCTGGGCAAGCAGTACTCGGCCTTCGAGCCCCTGCCGGGCATCCACGTCAATGGCGACCTGACCATGGGCGAAAACATCGGCGACATGGGCGGCCTGGGCTTTGGCCTGGACGCCTATCACGCCTCGCTGAAGGGCAAGCCGGCCCCGGTGATCGACGGCTTCACCGGCGACCAGCGCGTCTATCTGGGCTGGGCCCAGGTGTGGCGTCAGAAGACCCGCGACGACGCCCTCAAGCAGCAGGTCGCCAGCGACCCGCACTCGCCGGCCTATTACCGGGTCAACGGCACCATCCGCAATCAGCCGGGCTGGTACGCCGCGTTCGACATCAAGCCGGGCGACAAGCTGTACGTCGCGCCCGAAGACCGGGTGAAGATCTGGTAAGCGTCTAGACCTTCGACCTGACCAAAGGAGGCCGCCGGGCGACCGGCGGTCCTCAAACGCGTTCCGGCGCCGCGAGGGGATGCGCGGCGTCGGTCCAGCAAGATGATGTCAAGGCCAGAGCCCTGATCGCCCGCCCCTCAGCCCCCGCGCTTGGCCTTGGCGGGCTTGGCCAGGTTCAGCGCCGCGGCGGCGCGGATCAGGGCCTGGAAGGCGGCTTCGTCAATCGCCTCGCCCTCGCGGAGGTCGATGGCCCGGCGGGTATTGCCCGCGAGGCTGGCATTGAACAGGCCGGCCGGGTCGTCCAGCGCCGCGCCCTTGGCGAAGGTCAGCTTGACCACCGCCCTGTAGGTCTCGCCGGTGCACAGGATGCCGGCGTGTTCCCACACCGGAACCCCGCGCCACTTCCACGCCTCGACCACCTGCGGATCGGCCGCCCGGATCAGGGCGCGGACCCGGGCCAGGGTTTCGCCGCGCCAGTCGCCCAGGTCCTGGATGCGCGCGTCGATCAGCGCCGACGACGCGGCGGCGGCCTGGCTCTTGGCTTCCGCCGATCCCTCCATCTTGGTCATGGCGACTCACCGAAGGCGGGCCCACGGGCGGCGTGGGGCCAGATGCGGTGAAGTTGCGCTCGATTTTCGGGTGGTTCAACCGCCCACGGCTCGGGGCCGCACGACGCGAGACCAGACGGGTGCACCAAATTTTGACTCTTACGTCAAATGTGTGAGCTGGAGCCCAGATACACCAAACCCGCCGCGGGGGATAATCGCGACGGGCTGGCTATTTCTCGATCATTCGATCTAGGCGGGCGTTTCCTCCCCGAAACGCCGAAGGAAGGGAGCTCTCTGATGGGCTCGTTTCTTCCTTGCAAGCGTTAGAAACGTCATAATCGTGACAGTGTCAACGCATCAAAATCCAATTCCGCAAAGGGTTCGGCGTTTTTTGACGAAAAAGCGGTAGTTTGGACGGACGGGTCAAACTTATCACTGATCTCTCAGGTTATTTTTGACGGATAAGTCAAATATTACCTTTCAGGCGAGCGGTCAGATCGTCCAGAACCCGCGACCGCGACTCAAACACATAGTCGGGACGCGACACGGTGACCGGCTCGACCCCGGCGGCGGCCAGGGCGGCGGCGGCGTCGAACAGATCAGCGGCGGCCAGCAATACGCCGTTGGCGCGCCTGGAGCCGCCCTTGGCGACCAGGGCGGCGACGGCGGCCTGGGCCTGATCGTCCTGCTCGGCCGGCCAGACCAGCGCGGCCAGCTTGCCGGCCCGGCCCTTGGCCTCGACCACGGCCAGCAGGCGCTTCAGGCTGTCCAGTTGCGACGGCGACCACGCCGCGATCAGCGAGGCGGTCAGCTGGGCCTGGCT
>JAHINZ010000288.1 GCA_018895795.1 Alphaproteobacteria bacterium | reverse complement strand
CGCCCGCCGCGCCCGCGGCTGTCGCTCCGGTCCAGATCGCCAAGCCGGCCGCGCCGGCCGCGCCGCGCCCGCCCGCCGTCAAGGCGCCGCCGCCGCCGTCCCAGACCGGCTGGTGGGGTCTCTATGATCTGTCGACCGACGCCTTTTCCGGCTCGCTGATCGGTCTGCGCGCCGATCTGGTCACACCACCGCCCGAGGCGGACTCGGCTCTGCTGACCCGTGATCTGGCCTGCCTCAACGACGCCCAGACCGACTTCAAGGCCGCGCCGTTCGGCGACTTCTACCTGCCGTTCGGCTTTTGGAACCTGACGACGCCGTCGTCGCAGGAAGCCTATAAGCGCCGCCTGTCCCGTTATCCGCTGGATCTGCAGCCGCGCCTGGGCGCCAGCGTCTATGGCACCCCGCGCGAGGCCTCGCTGGGCCTGGTCAGCCAGATCCGCGCCTTCCTGAAAGGCAGCTTCGCCTTTCTCGACCTGAACGTGGTCGATCCGACCTTCCCGGTTCACAATCTGCCGCCCGAACTGATCGACAGCGTCACCCTGACCCTGCCGGACGCCCCCGAGCGTGAGCGCATCAGCGCCATCGTCGCGTTCGTCGAACGCCAAGGCACCTATCGCGGCAAGGGCGTGACCCAAGGCGTGGCCGGCGTCAGCACCGTCAACGAACTGGACGCCTGCCGTCAGGGCGGCGTCGCCCGCGTCCAGGGCCCGGCCATCACCGCCTTCCTCGACACCCCCGTGACCCAGGCCGAAGGCGCGCCGCTAATCGCCGCCCGCGACGCGGCCTGAGCCCCGCCGCTAACGCGCCGCGCGACGACCTTCGGTCCCGGCCCGGCAGCGTCGGTTAGCCGCGGAAGAAACGCCCCTCTCGCGGTGGGTTTGCTAACCTAGAGCGCGCATCATGGTCCCATGACGGCTCTGGCGTGTTTGAAGATCTTTGTCGGCGAAGAACTCCGGTTCACCGATCCCGACTCCCTGGCGGCCTTGGTGGCCAAGGTCGCCGGAGCGTATCTGGAGACGACCTGGCTGTGGCCGCGGCGGCATGGCCTGGTCGCGCCCTTCTCCTTCGTGCTGACCGATCCGCGCGCCGTGAAGCTGGACCCGCGCGAACTGCAGGCCCTGGCGCGCGACCTGCAGCACAAGCTGTTTGGCGACAAGGGCGTCGGCGAGATCGCGCTGCTGACCTTCGAGGGCGACCAGAGCGAGGTCATGCGCTTCGCCGGCATCCCGCCCGCGCAGCTCAAGGCCTTGCTGAACGGTGAGGACGACGGCACGTTCGAAGGCCGGATCTGCCGGATCACGCCGACCGGGATCACGTCCGTCGCGCCCGCCGGCGGGCCCGTGGTCGGCGAACCGCCGATGGAGGTCCTGGCCGCCACGCCGTCGTGTCCCGCTCCGGCGCGGGTCGGGTATCGAGGCGTGTTCCATACCCAGCGGCAGATCTTCCTGGGCAATGTCGCGGTCTGGCGCGCGGCGGAACTCAGGCGGGACTATGGGCTGGATGAGCCGGCGCTCGACGTCCATGAAATCGACCACGACATTCCCATTCTCGAGGCCGCTCGCGGCGAGATCACGCGCTTCGGGGCGGGGATCATGTTCCTGCCGATCAATTTCTCCGCCGCCGTCAAACCGGGATTCCGCGCCGAGCTCTTGCCGCATCTGCAAGCCTTGGCCGGTCCTCTGCGCGGACGCCTGGCGGCGGCGGTCTATGACACGCCCCGCGCCCCGTCATTTTCGGCGCTGTCGCAGTTGAAGAGCTTCCTGGATCCGTTTTTTGGCCGCATCGACCTGCGAGTGGCGGATCCGGCCTTCCAGGTGGACGAGCTGCCGCCCAACTTCGCCAGCAGCGTCACGCTGCAGCTGCCGGCCGGCTCCGAGGCCGAACGGCTCGCGGCCATCGCCCGCTTCATGCGCGACGCTGCGGGCTATCGCCGCAAACGGATCTGGCAGGGAGTGACCGACGTGCGAACGCGACGCGAGCTGAACGTGGGGATCGAGCACGCAGCACCGTTCCTGACCGGCCCGGCGATCACCGAGCTGCTGGAAGCGCCCACGGACGTCGTACCCTGCCCAGTACTGCACCTGCCGCTGCACGACTGGTCGGCCAGGGCCGAGCACATCGCCGCCAGCCACGTCGCCTGAGCCCCGATTTCACGGGCGCTTGACCCTCACGCCGCGTGATCCTTGATGGTGGTCGCCATCAAGAGGAAAGGTCGATTTGAGCACCTATACGGTCAAACAGGTGGCGAGGCTGTCCGGCGTATCGGTGCGGGCCTTGCACCACTATGACGCCTTGGGCCTGCTGCGGCCCAGTTCGGTCGGGGCCAACGGCTATCGCTACTATAGCCAAGCCGACCTGCAACGCCTGCAGCAGGTCCTGTTCTATCGCGAACTGGAGACGCCCTTGCGCGACATCCAGGCGGCGCTGGACGATCCCGGTTTCGACGCGGCGGCCGCCCTGCGCCACCACCGCGTCAGGCTGGCGGCGGAGGCCCAACGTTATGACCGACTGGTGCGCGTCATCGACCAGACCCTCGAAACCTTGAACGGAGACGAGACGATGAGCGACAAGCAGATGTTCCAGGGATTTTCCCCGGAAAAACAGGCCGCGCACGAGGCGTGGCTGATCGAAAACTATGGCGGCGATATGCCCGAGCGCATCGCCGGGTCCAAGGCCGGTCTGCGCTGCTGGACCAAGACAGACGGCGAGGACTTCCAGGCCGAGGCCCGCGGGATCGAGACGGATCTGGCCGCGGCCTTGTCCCAGGGCGCGCCGGTCGAGTCCGGGATGGTGACGGCGATCATGCGGCGGCACTGGGACTGGGTCGGCAGGGCCTGGAACCGCGCGCCCGATCCAGGCGCGTTCGCGGGCCTGGGACGGCTCTATCTCGAGGTTCCGGAGTTCACCGAGCGCTATGAGGCGGTTGCGCCGGGGCTGACCGAATATCTGGCCGAGGCGATGCGGGCGTTCGCAGCGGGGAAGGGGTAGGCGTCCGGCGCCGGCCGCCTATCGCCGGCCGAACAGCCGCTCGATATCGGCCAGTTTCAGCTCCACATAGGTGGGGCGGCCGTGGTTGCACTGGCCCGAATGGGGGGTGGCTTCCATCTCGCGCAGCAGGGCGTTCATCTCGGCGCCGTTCAGGCGGCGGCCGGCGCGGACGCTGCCGTGGCAGGCCATGGTGGAGCACACCGCTTCCAGCCGCTCCTTCAGGGCCAGGGCCTGGCCGTTCTCGGCCAGGTCGTCGGCGATGTCGCGCACCAGGCCCGCGGCGTCGGTCTTGCCCAGCAGGGCCGGCGTCTCGCGCACCAGCACCGCGCCGGGGCCGAAGCTCTCGATCACCAGGCCCAGGGCCGCCAGTTCCTCGGACCTGGCCAAAATACGTTCGGCCTCGGCGGGGTCCAGGTCGACCACCTCGGGCAGCAGCAGGGTCTGGCGGGCCACGCCGCCGGCTTCCATCTCGCCCTTCATCCGCTCATAGACCAGGCGCTCGTGGGCGGCGTGCTGGTCGACAATGACCATGCCGTCGCGGGTCTGGGCGACGATATAGGTCTCGTGCACCTGGGCCCGGGCCGCGCCGAGCGGGAAATCGACGGGGTCAAAGCCGGCTGTCGGGCCATAACCATCTGTAAACGGAGCATTTTCGAACCCACCCGCCTGCCAGGCCTCGCGCACCACCTCGCCGAGACCCGGGGCCATGGCCGGCTCGACCCGCGCCGAGACCTCCGACAGGCCCGGCAGCCCCTGAGGCTGGGACGGCGTCCAGCCGCCCTCGCGCCAGGCCGAGAAGCCGGCGGGAGAGGGGCCGCCCTGGAAGGCTTGGGGCGGGTAACCCGGATAGCCGCCTTGGGCGCGGAGGCTGTCCAGCGCCGCCGTCGCCACCGTGGTCGAGGCTCGGTGTCCGGCCCCGGCCAGGGCGTGGCGCAGCGCGCCGACGATCAGGCCGCGCACCAGGGCCGGGTCGCGGAACCGCACCTCGGCCTTGGCGGGATGGACGTTGACGTCGACCTCGGCGGTGTCCAGCGACACATACAGCGCCGCCGTCGGGTGGCGATCCCGGGCCAGAAAGTCGGCATAGGCGGCGCGCAGGGCCCCCTGCAGCAGCCGGTCGCGGACAGGTCGTCCGTTCACGAACAAATACTGATGCGCCGCGTTGCCGCGATTATAGGTCGGCAGACCCGCGAAACCGGTCAGACGCACGCCGTCGCGGGTCTGGTCGATCTCGATGGCGTTGTCCTGGAAGTCGCGGCCCAGCACGGCGGCCAGGCGCGCCAGGCGTCCCTGCGGCCCCGGCGCCTCGGGCGGCAGGCGCAGCACCCGGCGGCCGTCGATGTCCAGCGAGAAGCCGACAGCCTCATGGGCCATGGCCTGGCGCTTGATCTCCTCGGTGATCGCCAGGGCCTCGGAGCGTTCCGACTTCATGAACTTCAGCCGGGCGGGCGTGGCGTAGAACAGGTCGCGCACCTCGATCCGCGCCCCGTGCGGGCCGGGGAAGGCGGCGGGGGCCACCTCGCCGACCTGGCCGCCCTCGACCAGGATCGAGAAGGCGTCCTTGGCCCCCTTGGCGCGCGAGCTGATCGACAGTCGCGCCACCGAGCCGATCGACGGCAGGGCCTCGCCGCGAAAGCCCATGGTGTGGATGCGCAGCAGGTCCCACAGGCCGTCGGCGTCGGGGGCCAGTTTCGAGGTGGCGTGGCGCTCGATGGCGAGGGGCAGTTCGTCGGCCGACAGGCCCAGGCCGTCATCGGCCACCAGGATGCGGGTCAGGCCGCCGCCGTGGGCTTCGACCTCGATCCGCGTGGCGCCGGCGTCGACGGCGTTGTCGACCAGCTCCTTGATGGCGCTGGCCGGCCGTTCCACCACCTCGCCGGCGGCGATGCGGTTGACGGTCTCGGGCGGCAGGCGGCGGATCGGCATCGGGGGAAACTCTCGTCGGGCCAGGGCCCGCATTGCGTCATCGTAATTTGACCCGTCGGGCCGCAGGCCGTCCAAGTCTTGAAGGACCGAGCATCCTAGATCGATTCCGCCGCCCTTCGAGGAACAGACATCGTGACGATCCGACGTTTCGCCGCGTTCGGCGCCCCTTGGGTCGCCGCCCTGAGCCTGGCGCTCGCCCCGGCGGCCTTCGCCCAGCAAGCCGTCGACGACTCCGGACCGATCGACCTCAAGCGCGTCGACCCCGAAGCCACCCTCGTGGAGGAACTGATCGTCAACGCCCGGCTGCCCGGGCCGGCCTGGTGGAAGGTCAGCGACGCCGACACCACGGTCTATGTGCTGGGCGTGCCGGCCCTGGTCCCCAGCAAGATCGAGGTCGACGATTCGGTGCTGCGGCGCCGGCTGGACGGGGCCAATGTGCTGATCATGGGCCAGGAGGCCGATATCAGCGTGGTGCGGATCATCGCCCTGGCGATCGGCGGCCGCAAGCTGTTCATCCTGGACCAACCGATGCGCCAGACCCTGCCGCCCGCCCTGCGGGCGCGGCTGGAGGCGCGACTGGCGGCGATCAAGGAAAAGCCCGACAGCATGGACGCGATCAAGCCCGCCTTCGCCGGCTTCCTGATCGCCAATTCGCAAGACGGCGGCCATGTCTCGATCAGCCTGGGCGGCGTCACCGACAAGATCCGTGACCTGGCCAAGGACAAGTCGCTGCAGAAGCGGCCGCGGATCCAGAAGCTGCCCGACTACAGCCTGGTCGGGGCGGTCAAGACCCTGGCCCAGGCCCCCGAACCATTGCAGGCGCTGTGCCTGGACGCCGGCCTGCGCCAGGCCGAGAACGGCGAGGGCGGGATCCAGCGCACGGCCGAAGCCTGGGCGCGCGGCGAGGTGCGGCAGGTGGTGTCGGCCGATCGCGGCTTTCAGCGGTGCCTGGCCTCGACCCCGTCGATCGCCCGCGACCTGCGCGAGGGCCGCGACGACGCGGTCCGCGCCATCGGTTCGGCCCTGAAGACGCCCGGCAAGGCCGTGGCGGTGATCGAGCTGCGCTCGCTGTTGGCCCAGGACGGCGTACTGGACCAGTTGCGCGCCAAGGGGTTCACGGTCACCACGCCGGGCGATCCGGCGCCCTGAAGGTCAAGCTTTGGCCGCGATGTCCGGCCAGGACGTGACCCCACGGCAATCTAGGGACGGATCATGAAACATAAACGCGCGGGCCTGGCCCTGACCCTGATGGGCCTGGCGTCCCTCGCCGTCCATGTCCCCGCCGCCCGCGCCCAGGTCGCCGACGATCCCGAGGCCAATCTGGTCGAGGAACTGGTGGTCAACGCCAAGCTGCCCGGTCCGGCCTGGTGGCGGGTGTCCGACGCCGACACCACGCTCTACATCCTCGGGACCCTGACCGCCTTGCCCAAGGGCGTGCGCTGGGACACCTCGGTGCTGGACCACCGGCTGGACGGCGCCTTCGCCCTGATCCTGCCGCCGGAGAGCCGCGCCGGGATCACCGACATCCCCGCTTTGCTGGGCCTGCGCAACCGGCTGAAGTCGAAACAGCCGCTGGACCAGGCCGCGCCCGAGCTGGCGCCGCGTCTGGCCAAGGTCCGGGCCCAGCTGGGCCAGAAGCCCGACAGCTACAACGGCTGGAGCCCGCTGGGCGCCGGGATGATGATCGGGATCGACTACCAGAAACAGGCCCGACTGGACGGCGGCGAGCCTGACCGCACCGTGCTGCGCCTGGCCAAGAAACACAGGGTCAAGACGCGGTCGGCCGCGATCTACAAGGCGGCGCCGATGGTCAAGACCGTGGTGCGCGGTCATTCCGAGGCGGCCGGCCGGCTTTGCCTGGAGGGCGTGCTGAGCGAGGTCGAGGCGGGGACCGGCGCGGTCCAGACCGCCGCCCAGGCCTGGACGCAAGGCGACGTGCGCGTCGCGATCGGCGGCCCGCGCAACTTCCAGCGCTGTATCCGCAGCCTGCCGGGCATGTCCGACATGGAGCAGCGGGCCACCGCCGACGAGGTCTCGGCCCTGGCCGAGGCGCTCAACACCCCCGGCCATGCGGTGGCGCTGTTTTCGATGCGGGGCCTAGTCGCCGAGAACGGGGTGCTGGATCAGCTTCGCGCCAAGGGGTTCACGGTGCGCACGCCGGGGGATTGAGCGCCACTGGCCCCCTACGGGCTGCTGCGCAGCCGTCTTCCCCCAGAGGGGGAAGATGAGGTCAGCGCGTTTCATCTTCCCCCTCCGGGGGAGGAGGATGCGCAGCATCCGGAGGGGGCAAGTTCTTCCAGGTCCGCCAAAACCAAACCGGCCCCGAAAGCGATGCTTCCGGGGCCGGCTGAATTCGATCGTCTGAGGCTGAAAGCCTACAGGCCCGGCAGCTTGATCCGGGTCTTCTTTTCGCGGCTGATCACCACCTTGCCGGGACCCATCAGGGCCTTGAGGCGGGCTTCCTCGGCGGCGGCGTCGACGATCACCGGGGCGGCGCCGCCGGTTTCGGATTGGGTCGCGGCTATCTCGGCCTTGTCCTTCTTCCAGAACATCACCTTGCTGGCGAAGCTCTCGTCCTTGTGGGCCAGGTCGCCGGTCTCGTCATCGACGACGAAGCGGATCAGCGGATCGGCCTTGTCGACGCCGGCCTTGGCGACCAGCAGCTTTTCACCGTCCGAGCGGCCGGCGGCCTGGCTCTGGCCGATCAGGGCCATGCGAGCGGCGCTTTCCGGCTGCAGTTCCTGCGGACGGGGCTCGCCGGGGGCCGGCGGGCGCAGGGCGTAGTCGGGCGGCACCACCAGCGGAGCCTTGGTGACGATCCGGAATTCGTCGGGGACCACCTTGCTCATGCCCAGCGCCTTGGACGCCGATTGGCAACCGGCGAGGCCCGTGGCGGCCACGACGGCCAGAACGCTCAGGGTCGCGACCCGATTGAAACTCATGAACAGATGCTCCGCCGGGCCCTGTCGGGCCAAAATCTCGTGGGCCCTCGATACGACATCAGGACGCGGGCGCCAATCTCTCTCGCGATTGCGGCCTTATTCGGTCGGATGGACCAGTTTCTGTTCGCCCGACAGGAAGCTGTCGAGCAGCAGAAAGCCCACCCCCACCGAGATGGCGGCGTCGGCGACATTGAAAATCCATGGGAAATAGAGGTCGCGCACGTCGATGAAGTCGGCCACCGCGCCGTACAGGATCCGGTCGATCAGGTTGTTGCCGATCGCCCCGCCGATGATCAGGCCCAGGCCGACGGCCAGGAAGGGCTTGGTCGCCTTGCGCGCCCACACCGCCAGGCCCACCACCACCACGGCCGAGAACCCGGTCAGCAGCCAGCGGCCCCACTCGGCATGGCCGCTGAGCAGCCCAAAACTCATGCCGCGGTTCCAGACCATGGTCAGGTCCAGCGGGCCGGGCAGGGCGACGGTTCCCCGGCTCGGCAGGTCCAGGCCGTGCAGGATCCACAGCTTGCTCAGCTGGTCCAGCACGACGGCGCCGGCGGCGATGGCGTAGGCGATCCAGCCTTGGCGGGTGATGTTTGGTGCGGTCACTTTGAACCCCTATTCCTTCTCCCCTTGCGGGAGAAGGTGGCCTGCGAAGCAGGTCGGATGAGGGGTCTCTCCGGCGGCGCCGTGCAACCCCTCATCCGTCGCTGCCGCGACACCTTCTCCCGCAAGGGGAGAAGGAAGCAAAGCTTATGCGTGTTGGCTATCCCACCACGCCACCGCTTCGGCGTCGCGCAGGCTAAGCTCGGGATAGCGCGGATCGGTTCCCACTTCGGGCAGGATCCGCCACGAACGGGCGCATTTTTGACCCTCGGCCAGACGCGGCTCGACGGCGACGAAGGGTGTTTCGCCGATCGACAGGCCGCTATCGGCGAGTCTCGCGTCCCAGTCGCCGAGCGTCTTTCCGGTCTCGTCGACCAGGGTCGCCTGACTGGTTCGGAAGACTTCGGCGGCGTCGACGCCGCTGAAGGCGTTGAGCAATTCGATGTCGCCGATATGGACCACCGGCGCGGCTTCCAGGGCCGAGCCGATGCGCTTTTCGCGGCGCTCGACTTCCAGGGCCCCGGTGACCACCGACATCACCGTCTCGACCTTGGCCCAGCGGGCGGCCTCGGCGTCATTGCGCCACTCAGCTGGCGTCTCCGGGATCACCCGCAGGCTGTTGCTGCCCGCCTCGGGGAAGCGCGTCTGCCACGCCTCTTCCATGGTGAAGCTGGTCAGGGGCGACAGCCAGATCGTCAGGCGCTCAAAGACGTAGTCCAGCACCGTGCGATAGGCCCGGCGGCGCAGTTCCGTCGGCTTGTCGCAATAGAGGCTGTCCTTGCGGATGTCGAAGAACAGGGTCGACAGGTCGCCCTGGCAGAACTCGATCAGCGGCCGGGTGACGTCGGCGAAGCGATAGGTCTCATAGGCGGCGCGCACCTGGCCATCCAGTTCCCACAGCCGGTGCAGGATGAACTTCTCCAGCGGCGGGAAGTCGGCATAGTCGGTGACCCGTTCGGCCTCGTCGAAGCCGGCCAGGGCCCCCAGCAGATAGCGGGTGGTGTTGCGCAGCTTGCGATAGGCGTCGGTGGTGGTGGCCAGGATGGTCTTGCCGATCCGCTGGTCTTCCGAATAGTCGACCAGCGCCGCCCACAGCCGCAGGATCTCGGCGCCGCTGTCCTTGGTGACGGTCTGGGGCTCGATGGTGTTGCCCTTGGACTTGGACATCTTCTCGCCGTTCTCATCCTGGGTGAAGCCATGGGTGAGCACCGCCTTGTAGGGCGCGCGACCGCGGGTGCCGCAGCCTTCCAGCAAGGACGACTGGAACCAGCCGCGATGCTGATCCGAGCCTTCCAGATACAGGTCGGCCGGCCAGTGGCTGTCGGCCCGGCCCTCGATCGTGAAGGCGTGGGTGCAGCCGGAGTCGAACCAGACATCGAGGATGTCGCCGACCTTTTCGTACTGGGCCGCGTCATAGGCCTGCCCCAGGAATTCGGCGTCGGGACGGGTGAACCAGGCGTCGGCCCCGCCGTCGCGGATGGCCGCCAGGATGCGGGCGTTGACCGCCGGGTCCAGCAGCGGCGCGCCGCTGTCCTTGTCGACGAACATCGCCAGGGGCGTGCCCCAGGCGCGCTGGCGGCTGACCAGCCAGTCGGGACGGGTCTCGACCATGGCCCCGATGCGGTTGCGGCCGGCGTCGGGGTGGAAGGCGGTGTCGGCGATGGCCTGGATCGCGGTCTCGCGCAGGGTCTGGCCGCTCTCTAGCGGCTGATCCATGCGGATGAACCACTGTGGGGTGTTGCGGAAGATGATCGGGGCCTTCGAGCGCCAGCTGTGCGGATAGCTGTG
>JAHINZ010000287.1 GCA_018895795.1 Alphaproteobacteria bacterium | reverse complement strand
CCTGGTCCGCGAGCATCTGGGCAAGCGCGCGACGGTCGAAGAGCCGGCCTGGACCAGGCTTGCCGCCCGCATGGACTATCTGTCCGTCGACATCACCACGGAAGACGGCGCGGCCAAGCTGGCCGAGCGGGTCGGAGAGCATGGCTCTTTGGTGGTCTATTTCGCCTTGTCGCCCAGCCTGTACGGACCGGTCTGCAACGCGCTTGAGGCGGCCAAACTGACCGGCCCGACCACGCGTCTGGTTCTTGAGAAGCCGATCGGCCGTGATCTGGAAAGCTCGCGCAAGACCAATGCCGCCGTCGGCGCGGTGGTCAGCGAGGAGCAGGTTTTCCGCATCGACCACTATCTGGGCAAGGAGACGGTCCAGAATCTGACCGCCCTGCGTTTCGCCAATGTGCTGTTTGAGCCCCTGTGGGATCGCAACACGATCGATCACGTCCAGATCACCATCGCCGAGACCGAGAAGGTGGGCGACCGGTGGGCCTACTACGATGAATACGGCGCGCTGCGCGACATGGTGCAGAACCACATGCTGCAGCTGTTGTGTCTGGTGGCCATGGAAGCGCCGTCGGGCTTTGATCCTGACGCGGTGCGTGACGAGAAGGTCAAGGTGCTGCGCAGCCTTCGACCGTTCAACAAGGACACCGTGGCTCATGACACGGTGCGCGGCCAATACGTGGCCGGCGTCGTCGAGGGCGGCGCGCGCGAAGGCTATCTGCAGGAAGTCGGCAAGGCCACCAAGACCGAGACCTTCGTGGCCATGAAGGTGGCGATCGACAACTGGCGCTGGGACGGCGTGCCGTTCTTCCTGCGCACCGGCAAGAATCTGCCCGACCGCCGCACCCAGATCGTCGTTCAGTTCAAGCCGCTGCCGCACAACATTTTCGGCCAGGCGACCGATGGCGACCTGTCCTCCAACCGCCTGGTCATCGACCTGCAGCCCGACGAGAACATCGTCCTGACCCTGATGAACAAGCGTCCGGGTCTGTCGGAAGAGGGGATGCGTCTGCAATCCCTGCCGCTGTCGCTGTCGTTCAGCCAGAGCGGGGGGCGGCGACGGATCGCCTACGAAAAACTGTTCCTCGATGTGTTCCGCGGCGATCGCACTCTGTTCGTGCGTCGCGACGAGGTCGAGCAGGCCTGGAAGTTCATCGACGGTGTTTCGGCCGCCTGGGCCGCGGCCAATATCGAGCCCGCGCCCTATGCGGCGGGCACCTGGGGCCCCCATTCGTCGGGTGGCTTGATCGCCCCAGGCGGCCGGTCCTGGAAGGCTTGATGATGAGCCAGATCGAAGCGTTCGGTTCTCGCGAGGCCCTGTACGACGCCGCCGCCGCCGCGCTGGTCTCGGCGCTGACTGCGGGTGTCGCCAAGCGCGGCCAGACCGGCTTCGCCGCTACGGGCGGAACGACGCCTGCTCCGGTCTATGACCGCCTGGCGCAGCTGACCGCGCCCTGGGAGAAGGTCATCGTCACTCTCAGCGACGATCGTTTCCTGCCGCCGTCTCATGCAGGCAGCAATGAAGGCTTGGTGCGTCGCCACCTGCTGGTCGGCGAAGCGGCCAAGGCCCGATTCGCGCCGCTCTATTTTCAAGGCGTCAGTCAGGAAGAGTCCGCTTTGAAGGCTGAGGCGGGGGTGGCCGCCGCCCTGCCTTTCGGGGCGGTTCTGCTGGGAGTCGGCGCTGACGGCCACTTCGCTTCACTGTTCCCGGGCTCGCCCGTCCTGGCCCAGGGACTGGACCCTCAGTCCCAGCGCCTCGTGCTGGCCGCCCCCGCCGGCCATCCCGCGCCGGACATTCCGCGTCTCAGCCTGACCCTCGCCGCCCTGACCCAGGCCGATTTGATCGTGTTGCTGGTAACCGGAGAGGCCAAGCGCGCGTTGTTGTCAGGGCAGGTCGATCCGGCCCTGCCGATCGCATCGATCCTCAACCAGGACCGCGCCAAGGTCCGCACCCTGTGGGCGGAGTAGCGTCATGAATATCCATCCCGTCATCGCCAAGGTCACCGACCGGATCATCGCGCGCAGTCGCGATAGCCGCTCGGCCTATCTGGCCAATATGGAAACAGCGATCGCCTCACAGCCTGGCCGCGCCAAGCTGTCCTGCGCCAACTGGGCTCACGCCTTCGCCGCCTCGCCGGGCGTCGACAAGGTGCGGGCGCTGGACCCGAACGCGCCGAATATCGGCATCGTCTCGGCCTATAACGACATGCTCTCGGCCCACCAGCCGCTGGAAGCCTATCCGGCCCTGATCAAAGCCGCCGCGCGCGAAGTCGGGGCCACGGCCCAGTTCGCCGGCGGCGTGCCGGCCATGTGCGACGGCGTCACCCAGGGTCGACCGGGCATGGAGCTGTCGTTGTTCTCGCGCGACGTCATCGCCATGGCCACCGCCGTGGCCCTGAGCCACGACGCCTTCGACAGCGCCCTCTATTTGGGCGTCTGCGACAAGATCGTGCCGGGCCTGGTGATCGGGGCCCTGACCTTCAGCCACCTGCCGGCATTGTTCGTGCCGGCCGGTCCGATGACCTCGGGCCTGCCCAATTCCGAAAAGGCTCGCATTCGCGCCCTCTATGCCGATGGCAAGGTCGGCCGCGACGAACTGCTGAAGGCGGAGAGCGCGTCCTATCACGGTCCAGGCACCTGCACCTTCTACGGCACGGCCAACACCAATCAGATGCTGATGGAGCTGATGGGCCTGCACCTGCCGGGCTCGGCCTTCGTGCACCCCAACACGCCGCTCCGCGAAGCCTTGGTCAAGGAAGCCGCCCGCCGCGTCGCCGCCGTGACCAACAAGGGCAATGAGTTCATCCCGGTCGGCCGGATGATCGACGAGAAGTCGATCGTCAATGGCGTGGTCGGCCTGATGGCCACGGGCGGCTCGACCAATCTGGCCTTGCACCTGGTGGCCATGGCCCACGCCGCCGGTGTGTTCCT
>JAHINZ010000286.1 GCA_018895795.1 Alphaproteobacteria bacterium | reverse complement strand
GCCGGATGCGCGCGACGATCAAGGATGTGTCTGCGGCCGCGGGCGTCTCGACCAAGACTGTCTCGCGCGTGCTCAACCGAGAAAAGTACGTTTCGGAGGAACTCCGGCAGCGGGTCGAGGGCGCAATGGCGCGCCTCAACTTTCAGCCGAGCGCTGCCGCGCGTATGCTCGCGGGTAAGCGCAGCCACCAGATCGCGCTGTTTTACGAAAATCATAGCCCTCACTACATCCACCAGATCCAGACAGGGATCTGGGAGCGCTGCGTGGAGGAGGGCGTGCGACTGC
Source organism: Alphaproteobacteria bacterium (assembly GCA_018895795.1). Lineage (GTDB taxonomy): Bacteria > Pseudomonadota > Alphaproteobacteria > Caulobacterales > Caulobacteraceae > Caulobacter. The sequence goes on along the minus strand of JAHINZ010000286.1, from coordinate 3,581 downwards.
TGGCCCAGCCTAGTGACGCGGCCTCATCGAACCTGGCTTTGGAGGTGGGTGGCCTAATCGATCAAACCCAGGTCGACGGTGTGATTCTCTCGTCGCCCGTCACGGACTCGATTGCGGCGCTCGAAGAGCTCGACAGGCGAGGCATGCCCTATATCCGCATTTCGCCGGGCACCGATCACGGCCGTAGTTCTTCGGTTTCGATGGACGACGTCCAGGCGGCTGATGACATGACCAGCCATCTGATCGGGCTGGGGCACACACGGATCGGCTTCATTGTTGGTCACACCAACCACACTGCCAGTGATCTGCGCCTGTTCGGCTACCGGCGGGCCCTGGATCGCGCCGGCCTGGCGTTCGAGCCGAAATATGTTCGGCCGGGTTTGTTCGATTTTGCTTCGGGCGAGGCCGCCGCCGAGACCCTGCTGGATCTATCCAATCCGCCGACCGCGATATTCGCCAGCAATGACGACATGGCGGCCGGCGTGCTGACCGCCGCCCATCGGCGGGGAATGTCGCTACCTAGAGACCTGTCGGTGGCGGGCTTTGACGATATCGCTTTGGCTGGACAGCTGTGGCCGCCCCTGACCACGGTGCGACAGCCGACCCGGGAAATGGCCTATGCCGCCGCGAGCCTGCTGTTCGAAGGCGGCGACGACGTCGTCCATCGCAGCGTTGGGCATGAGCTGGTGATACGCGCCTCGACCGCCGCGCCCCGGCAATCTTAAGCAGCGATCAGGAACTTCGCGGCCAGGATGCTCAACGCCAGGGCGATGACCGTGGCGATGACGATGACCAACAGGGGGCGCAGGCCATGTTCAGTCAGCGACTTCATGTTCGAGCGGATGCCGGTGGCCGTCACCGCGCAGGCGAGTAGGGCGGCCGCGGCCTTGCTGGATCCCTCGGCCACGACGGCGGGAATAAGCCCGAACGAGTTCACCGCCGCCAAACCGAAGAAACCGACCACGAACCAGGGCAGGATGGAGGTCGAGATCCTGACCCCGGGCTCCCGGGGGAAGAACACCGCGACGGCCATCATCGCGGGGGCCAGCAGGGCCACGCGGGTCAACTTGACAATGGCGGCGTTCTGTCCGGCGGCCTGCGAGAACGAATAGCCGGCCCCCAGCGACTGGGCGACGTCGTGGATCGAGGCTCCCAGCATGAAGCCGGCCTGGACGTCGCTGAAATGCAGATGACGCGCTAGGATCGGATAGACGGTCATGGCCAGGGCGCTCATCGCCGAGATGCCGACCAGCACCAGGGTCAGTTGGGCCTGGGGCGTACGGCGTTCACCCAACAGACTGGCGAAAGCCATGGCCGCCGAGGCGCCGCAGATCGCCACCGCGCCGCCACATAGCGCGCCGAATGCCGCCGAGAAGCCGAAGCGTCGCGCCAGGAAGACCCCGCTGCTTAGGGTGATGGCCACGATCGCCACGATCGAGAGCAGGGCGGCGGGGCCCAGCTGCATGATCTGGCTGAAGGTGATGCGGGTCGCCACCAGCACGATGCCCCAGCGCAGCAGGGTTCGCGACGCGATGGTCAGACCCGGTTCCAGCCGCTTGTCCTCGGCCAGGAAGCTCATCGACAGGCCAAACAGCAGGCACATGAGAGTGAGCGGCGCGCCGTAGTGATCGGAGACATAGGCTGCGGCCAGGGTCGCCAGGATCGCAACAGCGAGACCGGGTGCATAAACGCTGCCTCTGATCATCAATCCCACCCTCTCATAGGTCGAAATTTCGCAATTTCCGCAACGTAAGCCGTCATATGTCGATGTGACACCGTTATCATATTGGCGATAGTGGGCAACCTTATGGGGTGCGTTCAATCATCTGGATGGGCATTTTGGTGAGGCGGTTAGAGCGAATTTCGTCAAAAATAGGATAAACTCGGTAGTTTTAAAATATTCAATCTATTTGATTAATTTTATATCTCTAACAATATATGTATTGTTTGGCGCAATATAATGTAAAATTCTGCAAATCACAACGTGAAGCACGATTGGAAGATTAAATTATTTATATAATTATATAAGCCGTTTTTTGAGTGGAACTTTTTGGATGCGGCGCAGCGTTGCCATTGCGTCGCGCATTGGTAGTATGACAACGATGACATACCTGATCGCCCCTTCAGAAAGCCGCGCCCTGTACCAGGGCGGGCCGCGTGTATCCTCGGTCGCCTGGGGGATGTGGCGTTTTCGCGGAACCGATGTCGGCGCGGCGCGATCGCTGATTCTGGCCGCGCTCGACGCCGGCGTAACCCTGTTCGACACGGCCGACATCTATGGCCCGGACAACGGCGAAGGGTTCGGCGCCTCGGAGGCTCTGCTGGGTCAGGTGCTGGCGGCGTCGCCGGAACTGGCAAGCCGCATGGTGATCGCCACCAAGGGCGGCATCGTCATCGGAACGCCCTACAATTCCAGTGAGGCCTATGTCGCTTCGGCCATCGACGCCTCGCTGCGGCGCATGGGCGTCGAGCACGTGGCCCTGTGGCAGATCCATCGCCCGGACATCCTGACCCATCCCGCCGAGACCGCCCGCGCTCTGGAAGCCGCTCACAAGGCTGGCAAGATTGGCGCTGTCGGGGTGTCGAACTACACACCGTCCCAAGTCGAGGCTTTGGCGGCGCATCTGTCGCTACCGGTCGTGTCCTGTCAGCCCGAATTCTCGCCCTTGGCTGTCGCCCCGCTTAGCGACGGCGTGCTGGATCAAGCCGTGACGCGGAGCATGACCGTACTGGCCTGGTCGCCCTTGGGCGGCGGACGCCTGGCGTCCCCGACGGATGATCGCGCCCGCGCCGTGGCCGTGATCCTGGACGAGATCGCCGAGACATTCAGCGTCTCGCGCGCGGCGGCGGCCTACAGCTGGATTATGGCGCATCCGGCCCAGCCCATTCCGATTGTGGGCACCCAGACGCCGGAACGTATCGCCGAAATCCCCAACGCTTATAAGCCGCGCTGGACGCGCGCCGACTGGTACCGCGTCCTTGTCGCTTCCATGGGAGCCCCCTTGCCATGACCCCTAAAACCTCGATCTTGGCCCCTTGTGAGATCAGCTGGTTCTCCGCCCTCTGTGACGACGACTACGAGTTCCTGGGTGTTCCTGACCCTAAGCTGAAGTCGAGTTGGGAGCATTGCCGCGACATCGTCCTGCAGGCTGAGGCCGGCGGGTTCGACAACATTTTGCTGCCGTCGGGTTATGAGCTGGGCATCGACACCACGGCCTTTGCGGCTGGCGTCGCGCCACTGCTGCGCCGGATGCGCCTGCTGATGGCGGTGCGGGTCGGTGAGATGTGGCCGCCGCAATTGGCGCGTCAGATCGCCACCATCGACCGGATGCTGGGCGGCCGACTGACCGTCAACATCATCTCGTCCGACATGCCGGGCGAGAAGCTGGCCTCGGCCCCGCGCTATGCCCGCACCGTCGAGGCGATGAGCATCCTCAAGACCATGCTGAATGGCGAAGCCCTGGATCACCAGGGCGAGTTCTGGAACCTGAAGCTGGATCCGCCGCGTGTCGGCACCATCTCGGGCAAGGCGCCGTTGCTCTATTTCGGCGGCCTGTCGGAAGACGCTCGCGAGGCTGCGG
>JAHINZ010000004.1 GCA_018895795.1 Alphaproteobacteria bacterium | reverse complement strand
TCCGCTGAGGGCCAACCAGGCGACGCCTGTCGCCACCGTGATGATCAGCGGGTGGTTGAAGCTGGTGCGATTGGAATAGTCCATGATGTGCAGCATCCAGAAGACGTCCCACAACCGCCAGGTGTCGGTTCGGCGTTCGACCACGTCGCCGGTGGCGGCGGCGACATAGAGGGTGGTGTGGTCCGCGTCGTTGAAGCTGGCCTTCCACAGGGGCAGGACCAGGCCGCGCGTCTCCAGGCCGTGCTGGGTCACCGGTTCGACGGCGGTGATCTTGCCATCGCCGACATAGGCGGCGTCGGCCAGGCCGCGCGCGGCGACGGCGTCGATGACCACCGGCCGGCCGGAGGTGGCGTCCAGCATCGAAGTCCCTGCGGAGGTCTTCGCCTCGTACACGTAGCGGCCGTTCAGCGGCCGCAGCTTGACGCTCTGGATTGGCGCGCCAACCAAGGTGGCTAGCTCGCCGATCGGCACAAGCTTCGTCGGCGCCGCCAAGGCAACAGGCGCACGCACAGTGTGCTCGCCCGAGACCTTGTGGTGGTCGAGCAAGGCCATCATCGCCCCGCTCACCGTCCACAGCAGGAACTGCAGGCCCAAGATCAGGCCAAACCATTTGTGCAGGGTGCGGATCAGCAACATGACGGTCTCACGCGGCGGCTTTGCGGGCCCGCCGACGACGGCGGAAACTGAAGATCAGGAGCCAGGCGCCGCTGGCGCAACTGGCCACGGCCGCCCAGGTGGCGACGCGCAGGAGCGTGTTGTTGACGTTCTCGCGCTCCTGGTAGTCCATGATGTGGAACATCCACACGAAGTCGAAGATGCGCCACAGGTCGTGGCGCTTGGCGACCAGCTCACCGGTCTGGGCCGAGATGTAGAGCGTCGGTCGCCACCAGCCCTGGAACTCGATGCGCCAGAGCGGCGCCGGACGACCGCGAATTTCCGGCGGCGCCTTGCCGAGCAACTCGACGGCCTTGATCGGCCCGACGCCGGCATAAAGCGCCTTGGCGCGAGTTTCCGCGGCGGCCTGGTCCAGCGGCGACAGCTTGTCGCCGGTGCGTGCGTCGAACAAAGCGCGCTCCGAGCCGCCTGTCAAAACGTAGACCGGCTGACCCAACTGGGTCTCCAGCCGCACGGCCTGGCTAGGCGCCGCCGTCATCACCGCGCCGGGCTCGACCAGGTTGGCAAGCTCCAGCGGCGGCGATGGCGCGTGGCGCACCAGGTGGTCGCCATGAATGATGTCGAGATGGACGGCGGTCATGTAGAGGCCGCTGAAGGTCCAAAGGACCGCCTGCACGCCGATGACAAGGCCGAGCCATTTGTGTGTGTTCCGGGCGAGGGCCGGCCAACGCATAGTCTTCACCTGATCGAGAGGCGCCTGGCCAGCGGCGAGGCCGGCCAGGCGCTGAGACGGATTAGTTGAACTTGTAGCTCAGCCGCACATAGCCGCGCCGACCCAGCAGGTCGTAGGTCATGGTGTCGGTGTTGCCGTCGGTCCAGCTCTGGATGAACGGCGCCTTCTTGTCGAAAAGGTTGTCGACGCCGACGGCGACGTCGGCCTGCTTTCCGAGGCGATAGGCGAACTGGGCGTTGTGGTAGAAGACGTTAGGCGTCCTGTAACCGATCGCCGTGGGGGCGGCGTTGAAGTCGGTGGCCTTGCCAATCCACTGAACCGAATAGGTTCCGGTCCAGCGCTCGGCCTGTAGCGAGACGCTGCCGTTCGAGCGCCAGTGCGGATAGCCGCCATTGCCGCCGCCGATATGGCCGTCGAACACGATGGGATCGGCGCCCTGGAACGGGGTCACAACGTAGCTGTCCAGATAGGTGGTGTTCCAGTCGAGGCTGGCGCGCAGGCCGCGCACGTCGAACTCGTAGCGAACCCCGACATCGACGCCTTTCATCTTCTCCAGGCCGGCATTGGTCGGCTGCGCGGACAGATAGGTGATCTCGCCGGTCAGAGGGCTGCGCGTGAAGTTGGACGCGCCGCAGAACGGGTGGGCCAGGTTGGGCGTCGCGTAGCAGACGGCCAGCTTGGTCGAACCGGGGATCGAGCGGATGGCGTCCTTGATCTCGATATCGAAGTAATCGACCGTCACCGACAGGCCAGGGATCATCGGCGGCTGTAGCACCGCGCCCAAGGTCAGGGTCTTGGCGGTTTCCGGTTTCAGGTTCTGGTTGCCGCCGACGGTGGTCAATACAGTGTTGCCCAGCTGGACGTAGTTGGCCGGCACACCGGTGGCTCGGCAGTTGGCGATCAGGGTGGCGTTGCCGCTGGTGGCGTAGCGGCTGCACGGATCGGTGGTCGTCAGGTTGCCCTCGGCCACCCCGCCAAACAGTTCGGGCACGCTGGGAATGCGAAAGCCCGTCCCGTAGGTGGCGCGCAGCCGCAGGCTTGGAACCACCGTCCGGTTCAAGCCGACCTTGTAGGTCTCGTTGGATCCAAACAGGTTGTAGTCGGAGTAGCGAACGGCCGTGTCCAGTTCCAGGCGCTCCACCATCGGCAGATTGGAGAGCAGCGGCGCGGACAGTTCCAGATAGGCTTCCTTGGCGGTCACCGACCCGGAGATCGGGTCTTGCTGATTGGTGTTGGCGATGCCCAGCACCGTCAAGGCGTCCGGATCGCGCCAGCCCTTTTCTTGGCGATAGACGACGCCGGCGGCCACCGCCAGCGGACCGGCCGGCAAGTTGAGAAGCGTGCCGGTAACATCGGCGGTAACGCTCTTTTGCTCGTTCCCGCCGGTGTCGCGGGAATTGAACAGGATGTATTTCAGGGCCGCGGGCGTCACGTCGCCCGCGCCTAGATAGTCGATGCAAGGGATGGCCGCGCCGGCGGTGGCGCTGCAGACGCTGGTGTTGACCGAGTTACGCACGCGCTCGAGGTTGGCGATGTTGCTCATCGCATCGACCCCGGTGTTGCGACCCCAGTTGGCGGCGGCCTCCCAGGTCCAGTCGCCTTTCAGCTCACCGCGCGCCCCGCCCACGAAACGATAGGTGTCGGTTTCCTGCGAGAAGATCCGCGGACCAGGTTCGGCCAAGCGGCGTTGCAGAAGGGTGATGTTCTGGCCCGTCGGGTTGGTTGGATTGCTGGCCGAGATGACCAGATTGCGCAATGTGCCCGGCGTGGCGATCTGATGGCTTTCCCGGTGGGTGAAGAACAGTTCGCCAAACAGGGTGACGGTGTCGGTCAACTTGTAGTCGGCCAGGAAGGCGGTGCTGATCCGCTCGATCGGGCTGACCGCGTTGAGGAACGGGTTGGAATTGAAGTTGTGCTTGGCGGCGCTGTAGGGCTCGTAGAAATTGCCGTTGCCGCCGGGGGTCTGGTTGAAATTGATCTGCTGGCCATTGGGCAGCACCGCGCGACCGCCGATCGTCGAGGCGCTCGAGATGCAGACGAGTTGTCCGCCAGATTCGCCCAGACCGCAGGGTGCGCGGCTGGCCAGATTGACCGCCTCGGTCTTCTGATAGGTAAGCCCGGCGGTGACGCCCCCACGCTCGTTGCGCATGCCCCATAGGACATCGACAGCGTATTCCTGACCGTCGCCCTCGTCGGTGACGCCGTATTTGCCCGAGAGCTTTAGTCCTTCGAAATTGTTCTGGGTGATGATGTTGACCACGCCCGCGACGGCGTCGGCGCCGTAGATCGCCGAGGCGCCGTCCTTGAGGACGTCGATGCGGCCGATGATGGCCGTCGGGATCATGTTGAGGTCGGGCGCACTGTTGGCGCCGGTGCCGCCGTTTACCACCCGGCGGCCATTGATCAGGGTCAAGGTACGGTTGATCCCGAGGCCCCGCAGATTGACCTGGGCGGTGCCGTAACCGTTTCCGGTCCAGTAGGCGTTGGTCTGATTGCCGGCGTTGCCCGCCGACGCCGGCAGTCGTTGCAGCAACGCTTCGACATTGGTCAGACCCGTCCGCTCGATCTGGTCCTGCGAGATGACGGTCGCCGGGCCCACGCCGGTGATGTCTGCGCGCTTGATCCGGCTGCCCGTGACGATCAGTTCCTCGACGGTAGCGGTGTCCGTCGCCTGCGCGAAGGACTGTCCGGCGCCGACCAGCGTCGCCATGGCGGCGACGCCCGCCAGCAGAGTTCGTTTGTCGATCAGTTTCATGGCGATCCCCTCACCTCATGGCTCCGTCCGCCGTCCCCTTGGCGGTCACGTCGGGCGAGGTTCCGGGCTTGGCCGGGATCAAGTCAATCTATGTATATACATTTGAAGCCCTCCAATCAGGGATTGTATTCCCAATTTCTGGGGAGATGTAAGTTAAATATGGCGCTCAATTCCGCGATGTCAGCAATTTCACGCCCCAATCCGACTGAATGGATGTCAATCTATGACTATTTTATTAAACTTCAGAATCCACACACCGGATACAAGCTTGCATAGAAATTGTTATGAATCGTCGAGGCATGATCGCGAGATGGGCGCTACGATCAATACTTAACTTTACCATCATGGTAAGGTTATAACGACTTGGTAGCGATCAGTTCGTAAACTTCAACTGACACTATACACCACAAGAAACCTACCCATCATGGTAACGTTTCGCGTTACTTTACCCGGCGGAAATTCTGACGTTGAAAACGTCAGTGCGTAGCTCGCCTGCCAGACTGGAAAGGTCGGCATGCCTGACGTTCAAACCCTGCATCCCGGCGCGCTCGCGCCTGACGACCTACTGGCCTGGCGCGCGCTTGCCGCGGCCCAGCCGGGCTTTGACAGCCCCCTCCTTGGCCCCGACTTCACCCAGGCCGTGGGCGCGCTGCGTCCCGACGCCAGGGTTTGCGTTTTCCGCCGGCAGGGCCAGGCCGTGGGCTTCTTGCCGTATCACCGCCATTCGGGGGGCCAAGCCCGGCCGATCGGCGGGCCGTTCGCCGACTATCACGGCTTGGTCAGCGCGCCCGCCCTCTGGACAGACGGCCGCCACGCCCTGGCGGACGCCGGGATTTCGGCATGGCGCTTCACGGCCCTGATCGATCCCTTCGGCCGGTTCCCCGGGCGGGAAGGACCTGGCGGCCATCTGATCGTTCCGACGGATGACGCCGAGGCCTATCTGGAGCGAATTCGGGCCGCCAGCCCCAAGAAGATCAAGAACTACCGACGGCTAGCCGGCAAGTTGGAGCGCGAACACGGGGCGTTGCGCCTCGTCGCGGACGACCACTCGCGGCAGGCCTTCGATCAGCTTCTGGCGTGGAAGCGGGCTCAACTCTTGCGCACGGGCATGCACGACTTCCTCGGACCCGACTGGACGCGAGACTTGATGGATCGGCTCTTCGACACGCCGCACGGCGAACTGCGCGGCCTG
>JAHINZ010000003.1 GCA_018895795.1 Alphaproteobacteria bacterium | reverse complement strand
GTCAGGGTGGCGGCCTGAATGGCCTGCAGCGGCGTCGCGCCATAGCGCACCATCACCGCGAACTGCTTGGCGTTGTCGCCGTGCGGATAGACGCCGGCGTCGGTGCCGTAGATCATCTTCACGCCCGCCTTCAGGGCCTTCTTGAAGTTCTGGCGCTGCAACTCGCCGATGTCGCGGTCCTTGCGCAGATTGTCCTCCAGCACCCCGTTCTTCTTGCCCTCGGCCTGGGTGTAGTCGGTGTTGTAGATGTCCATCGAGAAATAGGTCCCGTGCTGGACCGCCAGCTTGACGCCCTCGTCGTCGACCAGGCTGGCGTGCTCGATGGTGTCGATCCCCGCCAGGATGGCGGTCTTGATGCCGGCCGCGCCGTGGGCGTGGGCCGCGACCTTCAGGCCGGCCATGTGGGCCTCGTCGGCGACGGCGGTCATCTCGGCCAGGGTCAGTTGCTGCTGGCCGGGCTCGTCGCCGCGCGAGAACACCCCGCCGGTGGCGCAGATCTTGATCACCTGGGCGCCGTACTTCTTCAGCGTCCGCACCACCTTGCGAGCCTCGTCGGGGCTGTCGATATTGTAGGGGCTCTTCTGGTCCATCGACGGCGGGAAGAAGGTGGAGTCGCAGTGGCCGCCCGTCGCGCCGATGGCGTAGGTGGCCGTGACGATGCGCGGACCGGGAACCAGGCCGGCGTCGATCGCCTCGCGCAGACCCACATCGTTGAAGTCGCTGGAGCCGACATTGCGGATGGTCGTGAAGCCGGCGTTCAGGGTGACCTTGGCGTTATAGGTCTGGATGACCGACCAGAACCGGTCGGTGTGCTCCAGCGAATTGTAACCACCATATTCGGCCAGACTGTCGATATGGGTGTGCATGTCGATCAGGCCCGGCAGCAGGGTCGCGCCCGGCAGGTCGACCAGCTTGGCGTCGGCCGGCACGGCGACCTCGCCCTTCTTGCCCACGGCGGTGATGCGGCCGTCGGTGATCACCACCATCGGATTGTCGAGATATTTGCCCGTCGCCACGTCCAGCAGCCGCGCGGCGCTCACCGCCTCGACTTGAGCCGCTTGAGCCGACGCGCCCGCACAGAGCGCGCCCGCCACCGCCAGAGCCTTGATCCCGATACGCATGGTCCGTCCCCGTCCTTGATTCAGAACGGTGACGCTAGCATGGGATGGCCGCACGTCGAGGACCGATCGAATGGGATCGCCGCGACGGGATCACTTCGCCTTGGCCGGCGTCTGGATGCTTTCCAGATAGGCGATCAGATCCGTCACATCCTGCTCCTCCAGGACGAACTGCGGCATCTTGGGATGGCCGTTGGAAATGCCCTCGGCGAAGGCCTCCTGCAGATTGGCCACCGGATAGCGCTGGCCCAGGGTTCGAAACGGCGGGGCCGGCGACACCGGGCTTTCGCCGGTCGGACCGACGGCGTGGCAGGCCGTGCAGCGGGCCTCGACCAGCGCCTTGCCCCGGCTCACGGGATCCGAACCCGGCGGCACGACGACGGGCGCGGGCAAGGGGGCCGGATGGCGGCCGAGGGGCGGATGGGTCGGCGCGCAGCCCGCGACCAGCAAGAGGCTCAAGATCAACAACCGGCGCACGGGACTCTCCAGGATCAGACGCGCCTTCCCGAAGGGGACAGGACGGCGTGACCGGCTTTGATCCCGGTCAAGTCCAGCCTAGCACGCCCGTCGCGCCCCGCGCCTGAGAACCGACGGCCGGAGCCATCCGGACGCGGCGGGCGTTTAGCGCAAATGGCCTCACATAATCTTCGACTACAGGATCTGCCGTGGGTTCCCGCCTGGGCCCCCGATTGGAGCATCAGCCTGGGCCTGGGGGTCCTCGCGGTCCTGGCGGCGATCATCGCCCACAAGGTGCTGGTGGCCGTGGTCCGCCGCGGCCTGGCCAACCGCGACGCCTTCTGGCCGGCCCTGGCGGTCCGCGCCCGCCGCCCCACCCGCCTGGCGCTGATCTCGGCCGCGCTGACCGCGGCGGTGTCGATCGCGCCGCTGACCGCCGGCCAGGCCGCCGGCGTCCGGCAACTGCTGGTGATCCTGGTCATCCTGCTGATCGGCTGGATCGTGGTCACCGCCCTGGACATCAGCGCGGCCCTGTATCTGCGACGCTTCCGCATCGACGTCGAAGACAACCTACTGGCCCGCAAACACCTGACCCAGGTGCGCATCCTGCGCCGGGCGGCGGCGGTGATTGTCGGCCTGGTGACGGTGGCCCTGGCCTTGATGACGATGCCCGGCGTGCGTCAGTGGGGCGTAAGCCTGCTGGCGGCGGGCGGCGCGGCCAGCCTGATCGTCGGCCTGGCCCTGCAGCCCTTGCTGACCAATCTGATCGCCGGCATCCAGATCGCCATCACCCAGCCCATCCGCATCGACGACGCCGTGATTGTCGAAAAGGAATGGGGGAATGTCGAGGAGATCAACGCCACCTATGTGGTCGTGCGGCTGTGGGACTGGCGGCGGATGGTCGTGCCGCTGAGCTATTTCATCCAGACCCCGTTCCAGAACTGGACCCGGGACTCGGCCGCGCTGATCGGCACGGCCATGCTCTATGTCGACCATGCCGCGCCGATCGACATCCTGCGGGCCAAGCTGGAGGAGATCGCCCGGGCGTCCAAGCTGTGGGACGGCAAGGTGGTCAATCTGGCGGTCACCGACATCACCGCCCAGGTTCTGGAAGTGCGGTGCCTGATCAGCGGCCGCAACGCCCCCACGGTGTTTGATCTGCGCTGCGAGGTCCGCGAAAAGATGATGGCCTTCATCGCCGCCGACCTGCCCGCCGCCCTGACGCGCCAGAGATTGGGCCTGGGAGAGGGCTTGGCCGATCAGGCGAGCAGGCCCGCGACGCCAACCGATTGAGCGGCCGGGTCGCCGCGCCTCGAAAGCCTCGACGTCCCCCACCCGGCCGATTATAGCTCGCGCTGTTCAGGCGGGCGTGGCGGAATTGGTAGACGCAACGGACTTGAACCAGACGATTGAGTGCGCCCGGAGAAATCCAGGACGTAGAACTGCTCAAATTCGGGGAACCCTGTCAGATGGCGATCCCGAGCCAAGCCCCTCCCGGGGAAGGTGTAGAGACTAGACGGGCAGCACCTAAACTCTGGCATGCCGGAGCAGGGTGAAGGGATAGTCCAGACCACGAACGGCCCGACCTTTGGGCCGGCGGCTAAAGCCGAAGTGGTACGAAAATCCGTCAGCCGCAAGGCTATGCCGGTTCGATTCCGGCCGCCCGCACCAGTTACAGCAAGGCGCCGATTTGGGCGCCCCTCTCTAGCCAGCCAAGCCCTCAAGACAACGATCGGTGCGATCCTTGCGCAAACAGCGTCAGAAACACCTCTGTCAGCGAAAGCTGGGCCGGCACACCGCCGGGGCGAGCACCTGACCATAGACAGGACCTGATCTTTTCAGACCTTGGGCTGGTCTGCTTTCCGGTATCCGACCACTTCAAGCCAACATAGTCTCAGCCAGATCAGCCAGGCGATCGGCGGGTTCACGCCGCGCCCGACGGTCGAAAACGATCCTGACGACGCCCAGGTTAGTTGTTGCCGGGCGACGCAGCCGCGCCCACGCGGATATAGTGAGCACCCGACCCGAACAGACCCCACCAGGAGCCGCCATGACTCAGATCCCCACGCTTGACGGTCCCAGCGCGTCGCCGATCTCGGGCGGCCCGGCCAGATCCCTGGTGATCTTCCTGCACGGCTACGGATCGAACGGCGCGGACCTGATCGACTTGGCGCCCTACTGGGCCACGGCCCTGCCCGACACGCTGTTCCTTGCGCCTGACGCGCCTCAGCCCTGCGACGGCGTTCCCTACGGTCGACAATGGTGGCCCCTGACCAGCCTGTCGCCCGCGGCGCGCGCGGCGGGTGTCCGCGTCTCGGCCCCGGCCCTGAACGCCTATATCGACGCTCAGCTCGCCGCCCATGGTCTCAGCGAAGACAAGCTGGCCTTGGTCGGGTTCAGCCAGGGCACGATGATGGCGCTGCATGTCGCGCCGCGCCGGGCCAGGACCCTGGCCGGCATCATCGGCTTCTCCGGCATGCTGGCCGACCCAGACGCACTGGTCGCCGAGGTCGTGACCAAGCCACCGATTCTACTCATCCACGGCGACCGCGACGACGTTCTGCCCGTCGAAGCTCTGCATCAAGCCGAAGTCCAGCTCAAAGGCCTGGACTTCGACGTCACATCACGCGTTTCCCCAGGCCTTGGCCACAGCATCGATGAACCAGGCCTCCAGCTCGGCGCGCGTTTCCTGCTCAAGCGCCTTGTTTGACAGGCAAGCCTCCGCTCACGACCTCAAAGAAATCGATCTTGACCCGCGGCGTTGCGCCAGACGAGAACCCTCGCCTGCTTCTAACAGCCAGACAGGCGTTCTATGGCTTCGGCGTGAGCGGCCATGACAGTAACCTTGCGCGACTGGGAGACAGAACCGCCATGTCGAGCCGCCATGGTTTGTCCATTCGAGCCGCCGACAATGGCGACGTGGACGGATTGGCCGAACTGCTCAAAACAGCAGGGCCAACCCTTGCCCGAGACAAACTTGCCCTGCGTCTGAGGGCCATTCAGGACCAACCCGGCGTCCTGCTTATCGCCGACGAATGGGGCCCGCCGTCGGGCGTCATCGCGGTGCATTGGCATTCGGTGCTCACGGCCGACCCAAAGGTGGGGTGGATCTCCATGCTCCTCGTCGATCCAGACCGGCGTCGAAACGGCGTCGCGCGCCTGCTTCTCAAGGCAGCCTCCCAGGCCGCCCGCTCCGCAGGGTGCGGCGAGCTTGTGGTTCACTCGCCGATCGGGCCCGGGGACATGCGCACATTTTGTCTGGCCACCGGTTTTGTCGAAAGCGGGGAGGCTTTCACCCGAGCTCTGAGAAAGCGCAGCTGAGCGTCATTGAGTTTCTTTAGTCCTCCCGGCGAACGTATAGGTCGGGCGCGCTACAAGGGCGCGCAAACCCGTCAGGGCCTTGCCCGCCTGGCGGCGCGCTCGGCGAGATCAGGAAGGGCGAATACCCCTGCCCTTGCGAGGGTCGCCGGCCGAGCTCCGCGCCCGCCCGTCGCTCGACGGCCAAGGCCCTGAAACCCTGACGTGACAAGAGGTCCCCTCTCCATCATCCTGTCCTGGCCCTTCGTCGCACTTCAGTTCGCGCCCACACCGGCCCTAGCAGGATCGGGCTTTCCATCGGAGCCCAGTCCTGGTGGTCGAGCGCTGACCTGAACGGCCGCGAGCCAACCCGGGGCGGCGCCGTCGCCTTGCGATCACACACCACCCGACTCTAAGGTCTGCAACTGCGAGGTTCCGAGCATGGCCGACCTGAAGAGACGCGCCTTGATCATCGCGGGAGCCGGACTCGCGACGGGTCTGGTCGCCCACCCCGCCGCAGCGTGGGATCTGGCGGTGTTCGCAAACGGGCAAGCCGGGCCCGCCACGGTAGACCACGCCGCCTTTGACGCCCCGCTGGCGCGCCGGGCCCAGGATTCAAGCGACGGCGTTGTGCGGGTCGACTATGCCGGCTGGCGTCGATCCAACCCTGACCGCGACGGCTTGAGCC
>JAHINZ010000285.1 GCA_018895795.1 Alphaproteobacteria bacterium | reverse complement strand
CTTTTCGCGCAGCCTGACCACCGAGGAGGAGACCAAGAAGCGCTTCTACGGCGTCAAGCAGGACATCGACTATCTGTCGCGCATCGTCTTTGACTATCTGGTCAAGACCGAGCGCCTGGCCTCGCCGAAATATCTGGTCGGCGAAAGCTATGGCGGCTTCCGCGGCCCGCGCCTGGCCTACACCCTGCAGACCGATCTGGGCGTGGCGGTGAAGGGCGTGGTGCTGGTCTCGCCGCTGCTGTCCAGCGCCGGCCGCCAGGGCCAGGAAATCTCGCCCCTGCCGTCGATGTGGACCCTGCCGTCAATCGCCGCCGCCAAGCTGGAGCGCGACGGCAAGCTGTCGGCCGACAGCATGAAGGCCGTCGAGGACTATACGCGCGGCGAATATATGGTCGACCTGATGAAGGGTTCCGACCCCGCCGCCCTGCAGCGTCTGACGACCAAGGTCTCGGCCATGACCGGCCTGGATCCGAACTATGTCCGCCGGGCCGGCGGCCGCATGGAGACCCAGTCGTTCCTGCGCGAGGTGTTCCGCGACACCGGCCGCCTGGGCAGCCGCTATGACAGCAATGTCACGGCCCTGGATCCCTTCCCCTATGCGCCGGAGCAGGAAACCCAGGATCCGATCCTCGACGCGATCATCGCCCCGACCACCAGCGCCATCGTCGACTTCACCACCCGCATCGTCGGCTGGAAGCCGGAAGCCCGCTATGACGCCCTGTCCAACACCGTCAATCGCCTGTGGGATCGCGGCCGGGGCGCCGACACCGAGTCGGTCACCGACCTGCGCAAGATCGTCTCGGTCGATCCCAAGCTGAAGGTGCTGATCGTGCACGGCTATAACGACCTGTCGTGCCCGTTCTTCGCCTCGCGCCTGATCGTCGACGCCATGCCGGCCGCCGCCGCCAGCCGCGTCAGCCTGTCCCTCTATCCGGGCGGCCACATGTTCTACAGCCGCGCCGACAGCGGCGCCGCGTTCCGCAAGGACGTGATGGCGCTGTACGGGGTGCGTTAGGTTTCCTTCTCCCCTTGCGGGAGAAGGTGGCGGCTGAAAGCCGACGGATGAGGGGTTGAAAACCTTGTCCGTCGGCGGCGCTTCAGTAGACCAAGTCCGTGCGGCCCCTCATCCGGCCCTTCGGGCCACCTTCTCCCGCAAGGGGAGAAGGAAGAGGCTCTTACCGCGCCAGCCGCCCATCCCCCACGGCGGTGACGTCGAACGGGAAGATCACCTCGGGGTCGGGTTTTTCGATCCCCTTGAGCAGTTTCTTGTCGCCGGCCGCGTGCAGCAGCCAGCGGATGACATTGAGGCGGGCGGCCTTCTTGTGGTCGGCGCGGACGCAGATCCACGGCGCCGTGTCGGTGTGGGTGCGGGTCAGCATCTCGTCGCGGGCGGCGGTGTAGTCGTCCCACTTGGCCTCGGCCACGGCGTCCAGATCGCTGACCTTGAAGGCCTTCAACGGATCCTCGCGGCGGGCCTTCAGGCGCTCGGCCTGGGTTTCCCGGCTGATATCCAGCCAGAACTTGACGTAGCGCACGCCGCTGTTGACCAGCATGGCCTCGAAGGCCGGCACGTCGCGCAGGAACCGTTCCTGCTCGTCGGGCGTCGAGAACCCCATGACCTTTTCCACCCCGGCCCGGTTGTACCAGGAGCGGTTGAACAGCACCGCTTCGCCACAGGCCGGCAGCCATTCGACATAGCGCTGGAAGTACCACTCGCTGCGCTCGCGATCGCTGGGCTTGGGCAGGGCGACCACGATCGTTTCGCGGCGGCTGAGGTGCTCGGTGATCCGGGCGATCGTCCCGTCCTTGCCGGCGGCGTCGCGACCCTCGAACACGGTCAGGATCTTCCAGCCGTCCTTCATCGCCTTTTTCTGCATGGCGATCAGGGCCAGCTGCAGCTGAACCAGTTCTTCTTCGTAGTCCGCGGTCTTGGTCATGTGGGGAGTCTACCGCCAGATCATGGAGTTAGGCTAGAAGAGCGTCATGATCCGTCTTTTCGTTCCCCAGGACCTCGCCCCCGGCTACGGCGTCGTCCTGACCCTCGACCAGTCCCGCT
>JAHINZ010000284.1 GCA_018895795.1 Alphaproteobacteria bacterium | reverse complement strand
CATCGGGTCGCCCGCCGGCGGGTTCATCGCCGTGGTCAGCCACATGGTGAAGCCGTACAGCAGCGGCCAAACGCCGATGTGCAGCGGACCGGCCAGGAACGACCCGATCAGCGGGGCGGTGGCGGGATCCCAGGGAATCAGGCCGAACAGGTTGGTGAAGGTGGAAGGGTCGCGGGCCGACAGATCCTGGATCCAGCCGAAGAACGGCGCGTGCCGCATTTCGATGGTCACCGTCAGCACCTTGTACAGCGAGTAGAAGACCGGGATCTGCACCAGCATGGGCAGGCAGCCCATCATCGGATTGATCTTCTCCTTGGCGTACAGCGCCATCATTTCCTGCTGCTGTTTGGCCGGGTCGTCCTTGTGCTTGACCTTCAGCTTTTCGACCTCGGGGGCGATCTTCTTCATCTTGGCCATCGACTCATAGCTCTTGTCCGCCAGCGGATAGAGGACGAGCTTGAGGGTCACGGTCAGCAGCAGGATGGCGACGCCGAAATTGCCGACCAGCTTGTAGAACATCTCCAGGATGTTGAAGATCGGGCGGGTGAAGAAGCGGAACATGCCCCAGTCGACGGCGTCGTCGAAACGCGCCACCTGGGCCTGACGCTTGTCCCAGAACTTCCACCAGACCGGCGGATTGCCGCCGTACTCGTAATTGCGCAGCAGCGGCACGGTCTTGGCGCCGGCGAACAGTCGGGTGGTCTGGGTGACCGTCTGGCCAGGGGCCACGATCTGGGTCGGGCCGACGAAATTGACGTCATAGACATCGATGCCGCTGACCTGGGTGACCCGGTAGTGGGCCTCGATCGTGGCGTTCTGGTCAGGGATCAGGGCCGCCAGCCAGTACTTGTCGGTGATGCCGGTCCAGCCGCCCTTGGAGGGGAAGGTCTCGAGCGGCTTGTCCTTCTTCCACTTCTGGTACTTGGACTGCTTGAGCTCGTGGGCCTTGCCGTCCGGGCTGCCGAACACGCCGATGGCGCCTTCGTGGACGATGCCGGTCTTGCCCAGGGTGGCCGGAATGCCCTGGCGCTGGACCGTGGCGTAGGTGGCCAGGCTCAAGGCCGCGGGGCCGGTGTTGCGGACGCTGTCGGCGACGGTGAACATCGCGTTGTCATCGACCGAGATCACCCGCGTGAAGGCCAGGCCCTGGCCGTTGTCGTGGGTCAGGGTGACCGGCGAGCCGGAACGCAGCACCTGGCCCGGCGCGGCGACCCATTCGGTGCGGCTGTCGGGCAGGCCAGGCACATTGCTGCCGGCCCACAGGAAATCGGCGAACCAGGCGTGCTCGGCGCCCTCGGGGCGGAACAGCTCGACCGGCGGCGAGGTCTTGTCGGTGGTCTGGGCGTAGCGCTTGAGGAACAGGTCGTCGATCCGACCGCCCTTCAGCGCGATCGAGCCCGACAGGGCCGGGGTGTCGATGGTCACCCGCGGGCTGAGCGCCTTGGCCGCCTCGCGCGACAACTGCAGCGGGGCCGGCGCGCCGTCCGGACCGATCACCAGACCCGGCTGGGTCTTGATCATCTGGGCCTCGGCCGCCTTCTTGGCCTTCAGCTGCGCCTCGGCGTGCTTCTGCTGCGGGCCCAGGATGAAGAACTGGTAGCCGATCAGGATCGCGAACGCGCTGACGATGAACATCAACGTGTTTTTGTTGTCGTTCTGCATGGATGACTTAACCAGAAACGGAGGAATCGGGCGCCGAGGCGTCGGAAATGGGGTCGTCAGGAAGATCAGCGGATTGAGCCAGCCTGGCCCGAGCGTCCGCGCGATCATGTTCGGCCGCGAGGCTTATCAGCGCGGTTTTCACATCGTCAAGCAAACGCCCCCATTCGCGGGTGCGGGTGCCGCCGCGCGCGATGAATACATAGTCGCACATCGGGCGGCCATGAAGGGGAAGAAGTAGACGCGCGGCTTCGCGCAAGCGACGCTTGGCGCGATTGCGCTCGACCGACCCGCCGACCTTCTTGGTGGCGGTGAAGCCCACCCGGATCAGGGGATCCTCGTCGAGCCGGGCCCGCATTTGCATGAACACCGCCCCGCGCGACAGGGCGGGCGCCTTGGCGGCCTTGAGGAAATCGGGGCGCTTCTTCAGGCGCTCGATCTTCGCGGCGCGCGCTGACGGGAGCCCGGTCATGAAAAAAGCCGCCCTTTCCGGCGAAAACCTGAGGTCAGGCTCTGGGAAAAGGCGGCTTTTGTCATGGTCTGTGCCTCCCGCGAGCGGGAGAAAGAACGGAAAAATCCGCTCTTAGGCCGTCAGGCGCTTACGGCCCTTGGCGCGGCGACGCGCAACGATCTTTTGGCCGTTCTTGGTGGCCATACGCGCGCGGTAGCCGTGACGGCGGGCTCGCACGAGCTTCGACGGCTGGAATGTCCGCTTCACGAGGTGGCTCCGATAATAATGGGACGCGTCGGCCGCAAGGCCTCCGCGAGTGAGGGGCGGTGGATAAGGGAAGGGGCGGCGGCTGTCAACCTGAGTCGCGTCGGGACTTGCAGACGATACTCGCCCCCTCCGCGCTGCGCGCTCCTGCCCCGGAGGGGGAAGATGGAGGCGGCGCTGTTCATCTCCCCCCTCCCGGGGGAAGACGATCGCGAAGCGATCAGTAGGGGGCAGGCGGTGCAATCACCGCCTTGCCGATCACCTTGCGCTGCGCCAACAGCTCAAACGCCTCCCGCCAGCGCTCCAGCGGAAACTCGGCGTGGACATGCGGTCGGATGGTCCCGTCGTTCGCCAGGGTCCAGACCGCCTCGGCGTTCTGGCGGCCCTTCTCGGGGAACTGGCGGCCATATTCCCCGGCCCGCACGCCCATGACCGAAAAGCCCTTGATCAGCGGCATGTTGACCGAGACCGTCGGGATCCGTCCCGAGGTGAAGCCGATGACCAGCAGCCGGCCGTCAAAGGCGATGCAGCGGACGCTCTCGTCGAACACATCGCCGCCGACCGGGTCATAGATGATGTCGGCCCCCCGCCCGCCGGTGATGGCCTTGACCTGATCGCGAAAGCCGCCGGTGACATTGACGGTGGCGTCCGGCGCATACAGCGCCTGGATGGCCGCCAGCTTGTCGTCGGAGGCCGAGGCGGCGATGACCCGCGCGCCCAGGGCCTTGGCCAGGTCCACCGCCGCCAGACCCACCCCGCCGGCCGCGCCGTGGACCAGCACCCAGTCGCCGGGCTCGATCCGCGCCCGGCGGACCAGGGCGACATAGGCGGTCAGATAGGCCGCGCCATAGGCGGCGGCCTGCGCGAACGTCAGACGCTGGGGCTTGGGCTTCAGCGCCTCGGCGGCTATCACCGCATAGTCCGCGAAGGCCCCCAGCCGCGCGCCGCCGACCACCGCCTGGCCGATCGACAGGCCCGTGACGCCCTCGCCCAGGACCGCGACCTCGCCGGCCAGGTCCAGGCCGGGCGTGAAGGGCGTGGGCGGCTTGAACTGGTATTCGCCGCGGGTCATCAGCAGATCGGGGAAGTTGACGCTGGCCGCCTTGACCCTGACCAACACTTGGCCGGGCCCGGGGGTCGGGATGGCGACGTCACGCACCGCGCAGCCGGCGAAGTCGGGCGCCAGGCTTTCGACGACCAGGGCGCGCATGGTGGGCGGGATGGTGGTCATCAGGCGGTTTCCCCCTTCTCTTTCCTCGTCATCCCGGGACTTGTTCCCGGGACCCATGGGTCAGCGTCATCGTGAGAGCGTCTTCTGGCTCTGCCCATGCGGCGGAAAAATGGGTCCCGGGATCAAGTCCCGGGATGACGGCGGGTTTGGTTTCTGACCCACACCCCGGAGAGGTGTGAGGTTAATCCAGAAAAAGTCCGGACTATCCGGTTTTTCCCTGTCCTACTTGCCGGGTCCCGCCACGAACGCCGCCCGCACCAGCCCGGCGATCTCGCGAGAGGCCACGTCCGCCGCCGGCACCGCGCCGGTGAAGGCCGTGAAGCCATGGGCCAGGCTGTCATAGCAGCGATAGGTCACCGGAACGCCGGCGGCCTGCAGGCGCTTGGCATAGGCCTCGCCCTGGTCGACCAGCGGGTCGAAGCCGGCGGTGATCACCACGGCTGGGGCCAGGCCCGACAGATCTGCGGTCTTGTCGGGCGAGAGGCGCGGATCGGCCGGGTCGGCGTCGGGGCCCATATAGTGGCCCATGAACCAGTCCATGATCGCCCGACTCAGCGGATAGGCGTCGGCGTAGGTGGTCATCGACGCGGTTTCGCTGGCTACGTCGACGGCGGGATAGATCAGGAT
>JAHINZ010000283.1 GCA_018895795.1 Alphaproteobacteria bacterium | reverse complement strand
TCCTTGGCGGCGGTCCAGGCTTTGACGAGGGTGAGGCTCATGGGGCGGGCTCTTACTCTGCCTCGCGGAACGGCGCGACATTTCTTCGTTGGGGATAGTTGGGTATTCTGAGGGGCGGAGGACCCGATGAGCAAGGATAGGTTTGCCCTTCCCGACGAGCCGTCTCAAAGCCAGGCGCGAGACGCGAAGCTCGCTGCGTTGCGCGCCGCGCTTAAAGACGGAGAGGAGAGCGGAATCGCAGAGGCTTTCGATATCGACGCTTTTATCGCCGAGCTTCATGCTGAAGCAGACGCAGTCGAGGTTGCCCATAACGACCCGCCCACCCCTTGGGCAGCGCACAAGCCGCCACCAAGTTGAGCCTAAGATAGCCTGACCCCATCCCCCTGCGCCACCCGCCCGCCCTGGGTGACGTTCAGATAGATCCCGCAATCCCTGTGGCCGTAGTGGTCGAACAGCGCCTGGACCAGCTCGATGTCGCGCGCGCCGGTGGCCGGATCCACATGGGTGGCGGCGCAGCGGACGATGGGTTTCAGCACCTCGGCGGTCGCCTCGCCGAGCCGCAGCGTCCGCCCCGTCCAGTCGCTCTCGGCCCAGGCCGGCCAGCCCTCGACATAGAGGTTGGCGCGAAACCGCAGCGGGTCGACCGGGACGCCCAGCTTGGCTTCCAGATCGCGGACGCTGGCCAGATTGATGATCGAGACATAGCCCGAGCGGCTGTCCATGAAGCGATAGGCGCCGGGGCCCTCGACCACGCGTAGCGGACCCCGGATGTCGTCGCCCAACAGGTCGGTCAGCCAGGCCTCCAGCCCCGCGCGCCCCGCGTCAGCCCGCAGGTCGCCGGCGAAGTCCGGCCGGCCCGCGGCCGTGGCGCGAAACACCCCGGTCGCCTCGTCATAGGCCGTGCGGGCCCTGGCGACCGCGGGGATCTTGGCCAGCACCGTGAACTTCATCTTCGAGATGTGCTCGGGCGCGGCGGGGTCGAAGCCGCTGGGCCCGTCCTCCACGGCGAAAAGCCGGTCGCAGGGGAAGCAGGCCCCGGCCGTCAGCGGGGCGGAACTCAACCGTTCAGGCGTGAAGCCCTTGACGGGATGGCGGTAAAGGGCGGCGATGCGGGCGTCCATCCGGGCAAGGTCGGCGACGACTCGCGTTAAGGCAAGACGCGCCCGCGCGGGAACAGGCGCCGCCCTCACGCTTTCCTGACCCGGGAGGCCACGCCTTGACAGACGACACCCCGCCGAAACGACCGATCCGGTCCTGGCTGGCGTCACGGCCCTATGGGCTGGCGCCCTGGATCGTGCTGCTGGCCCTGGCTCCGTTCGCCTTCCCGCCCAAGACCGCCGCCGCCCACGATCCGCCGCCGGGCCTGTCCGAAGACCGCGCCCTGCCGCCCGACGATTTCGACGCGGCCGAGCCGATGCGCGGCCGCGCCGCGCGCCACCCCAGGGCCATCCCCCTGCTGGGCTGGCGCGACATCCTGTGGCGCACCTGGAGCGAGATCACCGTCGACCGCCTGCCCGCCGTGGCCGGCGGCGTCACCTTCTACACGCTGCTGGCCCTGTTCCCCGCCATCGGCGCCTTCGTGTCGCTGTACGGCCTGTTCGCCGACGTGGCGGCGGTCGAGCGCCAGCTCAGCGAGATGTCCGGGATCTTCCCGCCCAGCGTCATTCACATCGTCGGCGAGCAGATGCTGCGCCTGGCCAGCCAGGAACAGACCAAGCTGGGCGCGGCCTTTGTCATCAGCCTGCTGCTGTCGGTCTGGAGCGCCAACGCCAGCATGAAGGCGCTCTTCGACGGGCTCAACACCACCTATGACGAGGCGGAAAAGCGCAACCTGGTCACCCGCACGGCCCTGACCTACCTGTTCACCTTCTGCGGGGTGCTCTACGCCGCCGCCGCCGCCCTGATCCTGATCGCCACCCCGATCCTGCTGACGCTGGCTCACCTGTCGGCCCTGGTCGAGATCTGGGCTCCGATCCGCTGGCTGCTGGTGTGGCTGATGACCGCCGTCGCCTTCGCCATCCTCTACCGCTTCGCCCCCTGCCGGGCCCGGGCCCGCTGGCGCTGGGTGGCTCCCGGGGCCTTGATCGCCGCGGGCGGCTGGCTGGCCGGATCGTTGGGCTTCTCGGTCTATGTCAACCGCATCGCCCACTATGACGCCACCTACGGCCCACTGGGCACGGTGATCGCCTTCATGGTCTGGATGTGGTTCTCGATCATGACCGTACTGGTCGGGGCCGAACTGAACGCCGAGATCGAGCACCAGACCGCCGTCGACTCCACCACCGGCCCCGAACGGCCGATGGGCCAGCGCGGCGCGGCCATGGCCGACACGGTGGGCCTGGCCTTCCATCCCTGGGAATTCATCAAGCGCGAGGCGGGCACCGTGCGCCGCCTGGCCGACGGGGCCTGGGGACGCGTGCGCCGGCGGTAGGGCTCTTCTCTCTCCCGCTCTCCCCGGCTTTGGCTTCGCCGCCCTTCGGGTCGCCGGGGAGAGCGGGTTTTTGTTGATCGCTTTAAATGGTGACGATCCCACTCTAAGTTCCCAGCCCCTTCCAGCCGGAGCTCCGCATGCTGCTTGTCGTCGCCAAGGACCACGACCTGTCCGCCGTGGCCGATCTGGTCAACCGGGCCTATCGCGGCGGCGAGGCCCACAAGGGCTGGACCACCGAGGCGGCCTTCATGGGCGGGGCGCGCGCCGACGAGGCCGGTCTGCGCGCCGACCTGGCCGCCAAGCCCGGATCGGTGATCCTGACCTTGCGCGACGAAGACTGGGAAAAGCCCTTCGGCTGCGTCTGGCTGGAGCCCCTGCCCGGCGATGTCTGGCTGCTGGGCATGCTGGCCGTTGATCCCGAACGCCAGGACGGCGGAACCGGCCGCGCCCTGATCGAGACCTGCGAGGCCTATGTGAAGGCGCGGGCCGGCCAGATCCTGAGGATGACGGTGATCGACATCCGCGACACCCTGATCGCCTGGTACGAACGCCGCGGCTTCCACCGCGCCGGCGTCGAGCCCTTCCCCTATAACGACCGCCGCATCGGCGACACCACCGGCGAGCTGCGCTTCGTGGTGATGGAGAAGGCGCTCTAGGGGCGGCGATCCCAGCCGCTGGCCCTCCCGTCCTCAGCCTCTGGACCACGGCCCGCGGCCCGCGGCCAAGCCATGCCCCTTATCGCGGTGCGGAACCGGCGATCCTCATCGCCGTCCAGCGGCGGTGATCAGGTCGAACTGGATCGGATTGAGCGCCAGCACGTCGCAGATCCGCAGCAGCACATCCCGCTCTTCGGCGTCCAGGCCGCCGTCCGCCACCGCCACGGCGCAAGCGGCCTGGACCAGGTCTCGACCGGCGGCGTCGCGCCCGCGCAGGCGCCGGATCGCCGACTCGGCCTCGACCTGGGCCGAAGCCGGATCCCGTTCGAAGCGCTGATCCAGGGCCTCGAACGCCTCGAGCACCTCGTCGACGCCGAACACCGCAAGGACCGGCAAGCCGCGCATGCGCTCCAGCATGCGACCGCGCTCATCCGGCGTAACCCAGCCATCGGCATGGGCCACCAAGGCGCAAGCCGCGATGAGGGCGTCCAGTTGGTCCAGCTGGGCCGGTGTCCAGACATCGCTGATGCGCGCGCGCTGGGCGTGGATGGGGCTAAAAGACATCAATTGCTCTCCTCCGTTGGGAGGGCGCACCCGATACCGGGGTTGCTGGGCTCTTGGGGGAAAAGACCCTCTGGACCCGGCATCGAGCGCACCCGATGCGGTCCGACATCACGACCGCGCCGTTCGGCGTCGATGATCGTCAGAGGGGCCCGGCCCGCCCTAGACAGATTGGGCGCGTGGCCGGCCGACGCAAGGCCTGGCCGGATTAATCCTGCTCAGGGCCACGATGACGTTTGGCCATCGGGCTCGGTCCGGCGGCGTCAGGCGGGCCTTCTGATGGCTGTTGATCCGGGGCGCCCGGGCTTTGAACGGGGCGTGTCGCACCCCCCGCTTCGGTCAAGCCGCGCCCCGGATGAACACCCTTCATGGCTTTGGCATTCAGGCCCGCCGCACCAGCTTTTCCACGATCAGCCGGGCCGCGTTCACGCGCTCGCCGTCGGGCTCCATGACCTCCAGGTGCACATGGTCGGTGATGCCCCGATAGCGGCCCTGCAGGCTCTCGGCCGCGCCGATGGGCTGGCCCAGGCGGACGGTCTGGCCGACCTCGACATCGGGGCTGACATAGAAGGCGCGGGCCACATAGCCCAGGGCGGGATTGGTGATCTCGACGAACTTCAGGTCGGCGCAGCCGGCATAGGCGTAACCGATCTTGGTCACATAGCCCGAGATCGGCGCGTGGACGTTCTGGCCGGCGATGGCGGTGTAGTCGACGCCTTCGTGGCTGCGCGATCCGCCGTCGCGGCGCGCCCCGAACTCGCCGTCGCCGAAGTCGTCATGACCGCGCGGGGCGGCGCCGGTCGGATTGGCGAAGTCGGGCGCGCCGTCGCCGTCGACATCGGCCCCGCTCCACACCAGCGCCTGGCGGACGGGGCGCTGGGGTTTGGCGGCCATCTCGTCCAGCAGGCGCCGCACGATCGGCGGCGGGCTGTTGCGGGCCAGCTCCGGATTTTCCATCGCCGCCACGGC
>JAHINZ010000021.1 GCA_018895795.1 Alphaproteobacteria bacterium | reverse complement strand
TATGCCGCCGGCGCTTGCATCGCTTGCGGCTGTTTTTAATTGGTCACCCGAACGATTGTTCGAATGGACGTTGCAGGGTTACGGAGCGTTCCCCGTTAGTTCAAGTGAAAACCCTTACAGATACATGGTTCAGCGGGGTCTGTTGCCGAGAAGCGACAGCGCCTCGCCACCATTCCAGAAACGGCAAGACCGTGGGCGCGCGCCTTGCCAGACCGCGTCGGGAGGCTCATCTGCGACCGATGAGACTTTCGCCAGCCTATCGTCCCGACCCGAAGTTCATGGCCCTGGGCCGCGACTTCGCCGATCCCGTCGCCGCCGCCGACTTTCCCATGACCCGCCTGCGCTTCCGCAATGATCGCGCGGCGGCGACCGTGGGCCTGGACGGGCTGTCGGACGCCGCCTGGCTGGCGACGTTCGGCCGGTTCGAACCGCTGCCGGACAACCAGCCCCAGCCCCTGGCCATGCGCTATCACGGCCACCAGTTTCGCAGCTACAATCCCGATCTGGGCGATGGTCGCGGCTTCCTGTTCGCCCAGCTGCGCGAGGCGGGAACGGGACGGCTGCTGGACCTGGCCACCAAGGGCTCGGGTCAGACGCCGTGGTCGCGACAGGGCGACGGCCGGCTGACCCTGAAGGGCGGCCTGCGCGAGATCCTGGCCGCCGGCCTGCTGGAGGCGCTGGGCGTTCCGACCTCGCGGGCCTTTTCGCTGGTCGAGACGGGCGAGGCCTTGCAGCGCG
This sequence comes from Alphaproteobacteria bacterium, assembly GCA_018895795.1. GTDB lineage: Bacteria > Pseudomonadota > Alphaproteobacteria > Caulobacterales > Caulobacteraceae > Caulobacter. Next base: position 3,327 of record JAHINZ010000021.1, on the reverse strand, counting down.
GCGACGAGCCCAGTCCGACCCGCTCGGCCGTGCTGACCCGCCTGTCGCACAGCCACATCCGCTTCGGAACCTTTCAGCGCCAGGCCTATCTGGAGCGCCCGGACCTGATCACCGTGCTGGTCGATCACGCGGTCGAGACCTATTATCCGCATCTGGCCGATGAACCGGACCGGCCCGCCGCCCTGATGACGGCGGTGGTCGCGGCCAGCGCGCGGCTGTTGGCGGGTTGGATGTCGGCGGGCTTCGTCCATGGCGTGCTCAACACCGACAACATGGTGGTGACCGGCGAGAGCTTCGACTACGGCCCCTGGCGGTTCCTGCCGCGCAACGACCCCAATTTCACGGCCGCCTATTTTGACCACAACGGCCTCTACAGCTTTGGCCGGCAGCCCGAGGCGGTGTTCTGGAACCTGCAGCAGTTGGCGGCCTGCCTGACCCTGGTCACCGACCAGGCCGGACTGCTGGCGGCGCTGAACGGCTTTTCCGACGCCTATCGCGACGCCCTGCGCGCCGCGATGCTGCGGCGGCTGGCCCTGAAACCCCGCGACCCGGAGTCCGACATCGCGCTGGTCAGCGCCGCGTTCAAGGCCCTGGCCGGCGGCGGCGACGCGTTGCGCTGGGAGCCGTTCTTCTTCGACTGGTTCGGCGGCGCGGCTTCGGAAACCCGCGCCATGGCTGGCCCCCGCGCGGCGCTCTATGGCGAGGAGGCTTTCGTCGACTTCCGTCGCCGCCTGGCGGATTTCGAGCCCGAGCGGCCCGAGCGCCTCGCGCATCCGGCGTTCGGCCGCGATGCGCCGGAAGAGCTTTTGGTCGAGGAGGTCGAATCGCTTTGGGCGCCGATCGCGGCCGCGGATGACTGGGCGCCCGTCTACGCCAAGCTCCAGCGGATCGAGGCGGCGCGCCAGGCCTATGACTTCGGGAACCAAGGCGGCGCGGCGGGCTAAAGCGCCGCGGTCTGAACTTTTCCGTTCGGGTCCGGAACAATTGTCACGGTTCGGGCTTATTGCTTTGCATCCTGACGATCGCTGAGGCTTTGCGGAGAGACCCCATGCGCTTCCTTCAACCCCTGACCCTTCTGTTCCAGCCGATCATGCTGGTGGGGGCGGTGGCCATGTCGTTCGTCGGCGCCCTGGGCATTCCCGGCTGCGCGCGCGCGATCAGCGAGTGCCTGAACGAGCGCCGCGAAGTCGCCTGACCGCGACCTCGTCTAGTTGACCCACCCGCCGTCGATGATGTGAATCTGGCCGGTCGTGAAGCTTGACGCGTCACTGGCCAGATACAGCGCCAGCTGCGCCAATTCCTCCGGCTGACCCAGACGTCCCATCGGCTGACGCGCCGTGAACGCCGCGCGCGCCGCGTCGTAGTCCCCAGTCTCGGCCAGGCGCTGGTTCAGGGACGGGGTCTCGACCGTGCCGGGGCAGATGGCGTTGCAACGGACCCCCTGACCCACGAAGTCGGCGGCCACGGCCTTGGTCAGGCCGATAACGGCGGCCTTGGTGGCCCCATAGGCGAAACGCCCGGGCACGCCCTTGATCGCGCTGGCCACCGAAGACATGTTGACGATCGATCCGCCGCCGGCCCGCAACATGGCCGGCAGGACGGCGCGGATCATCCGGTACATGGCGGTGACATTGAGGCAGTTGGAAAACGCCCAGGCGTCCTCGTCACAGTCCAGGATGGTGCCCGAATGGACGAAGCCGGCGCAGTTGAACAGCACGTCCACCGCGCCCAGCTCCGCCGCCAGGGCCAGGATCGCCTGGGGGTCCAGCACGTCCAGACGGCGGGTCTCGCAGCCTTCGACCTGGGCCAGCAGATCGGCGTTGATGTCGGTGGCGATCACCCGGGCGCCTTCCCGCGCGAACAGCTCGGCGCTGGCCTTGCCGATACCCTGCGCCGCCGCCGTCACCAGGGCGGTCTTGCCCGCCAGCCGGCCCACTAGACGGCCCGCCGCAGGGGCAGACAGGCGGGACCGATCGGCTCGAAGGTCTTGTAGGTGAGAATGAATTCCTGGTGACCCAAGGCTTCCGACACCGTCCGCGCGCCGCCGGCCACGGTTAGCACCAGGTCGAAGATCTCGTCGCCGACCTGATCCAGCGTCCCGCGGCCCTCCATGATCCGTCCCGCGTCCACGTCCATGTCGTCGGCCAGTTTCCGGTAGGTCTCGGGATTGGCGCAGACCTTGATGACCGGCGAGATGGCCGATCCGACCACCGAACCCCGGCCGGTGGTGAACAGGATCAGGTGCGCCCCGCAGGCGATCAGTTCGACGATCTCGGCATTGTCGGAAATGTTGGGAAAGCCAAAGCGCGGCTCGCCGTCGGGCACCACGTCCAGCAGGTACAGCCCGCCGGACGGCGGCGTGTCGCCCGGCTTGAGGATGCCGACGATCGGGGCCGAGCCGGACTTGGAATAGGCGCCCATCGACTTCTCTTCCTGGGTCGTCAGCCCGCCCTCGGCGTTGCCGGGCGCGAAACTGCCATAGCCCATGACGGTGTAATAGGCCTCGGCCTTGCGGACGCTGGCCTCCAGTTCGCGGCCCAGTTCCGGCGTGATGGCGCGCGCGGCCATGATGGTCTCGCAGCCGACCAGTTCGCCGGTCTCCTCGAAGATACAGGTTGCGCCCGCCGCCCCGAGGCGGTCGAAGGCCCGACCGACGGCGGGATTGGCGGTGATGCCGCTGGCGCCGTCCGAACCGCCGCAGATGGCGCCGATCACCAGGTCGGACAGGTCCATGGCAACCTGCGGCGTCCGAGCCGCGATCGCGGTCAAGCGGGCGACCGCCTCGCGGCCCTTCTGGATGGTGGCCGCCGTGCCGCCGCTGTCCTGGATGACCAGGGTCTCGACCGGCCGGCCGCTGACCTCGACGGCGGCGCGCAGGGCCTCGCGGTTGAAGCTTTCGCAGCCCAGCGAGATCAGCAGCACGCCGCCGACATTGGGATGGGTGGCGATGGCCTGCATGACCTTCAGGGCGTAGGCGTTGGGGTAGCAGCCGGGGAAGCCGATCAGCTGAACGTCGGGGTCGTCGCTCTTGCTGACGATCGCCCGGGCCACATGGTGAGCGCACTCGACCAGATAGGCCACGGCCACCACGTTGCGGACGCCCTTGCGACCGTCGCCGCGAAGATAGCCGCGCATGATCAGGTCCCGTCCGCGCCCACCGCCCGCCGGGTATGGCCGGCGATGTAGTCGCTCTTCATGTTGTGCAGATGGACATGCTCTCCCGGCGCGGCCGACGCGGTCATCGAGCCGATCGGCGCGCCGTATTTGACCACCTTGTCGCCGACGGCCAGGGCGCGGCGGGCCAGCTTGTGACCGATCTCGACGTCC
>JAHINZ010000282.1 GCA_018895795.1 Alphaproteobacteria bacterium | reverse complement strand
CGAGATCGGCGGCAACTGGTACTACAAGAACCCCAACGGTCTGTCGGCCTGTTACGAGAGCCTGCATATCGACACCAGCAAATGGCGGCTGGCCTTCGAGGATTTCCCGGTTCCGGCCGACTGGCCCGACTTCCCGCATCACGCCCAGCTGCATCAGTACTTCAAGGACTATGTCGACCATTTCGGCTTGCGTCCGACCATCACCTTCAACACCCGGGTGGAGACGGCGCGGCGCACCGAGGAGGGCCTGTGGGCGGTGACCCTGGGCAGCGGCGAGACGCGGCTCTACGACGTGCTGTTCGTCTGCAACGGCCACCACTGGGATCCGCGCATCCCCGACTATCCCGGCGAGTTCGACGGCGCGGCCTTCCACGCCCACGCCTATAGCGATCCGTTCGACCCGGTCGACATGCGCGGTAAGAACGTCGTGGTGGTGGGCATGGGCAATTCGGCCATGGATATCGCCAGCGAACTGGCCCAGCGCCCGATCGCCAAGAACCTCTGGGTTTCGGCCCGCCGCGGGGTCTGGGTGTTCCCGAAATATCTGAACGGTAAGCCGTCCGACAAATCGGCCATGCCCGCCTGGATGCCGCGCGGCCTGGGCCTGGCCCTGACCCGTTCGGTGCTCAAGAAGACCATCGGCAAGATGGAAGACTACGGCCTGCCCAAGCCCGACCACGAGCCGCTGGAGGCCCACCCCTCGGTGTCGGGCGAGTTCCTGACCCGGGCCGGCTGCGGCGACATCAAGTTCAAGCCGGCGATCAAGGCGCTGGAGGGACCCAACGTGCGCTTCGCCGACGACAGCGTCGAGCGCGTGGACGCCATCGTCTTCGCCACCGGCTACAAGATCAGCTTCCCGTTCTTCGACGATCCGGCCCTGATCCCCGGCGAGGATCACCGCTTCCCGCTGTTCAAGCGGATGATCAAGTCGGACGTCCCCAACCTGTTCTTCATGGGTCTGGCCCAGCCCCTGCCAACCCTGGTCAATTTCGCCGAACAGCAGGCCAAGCTGGCGGCGGCCTATCTGACAGGCCGCTATGCGCCGCCGTCGTCGGCCGAGATGGTCAAGATCACCGCCAAGGACGAAGAGCGTCACCTGGGCCAGTTCTACGCCTCGGCGCGCCACACCATTCAGGTCGACTTCAATGTCTATTGCGCCGACCTGAAGAAGGAGATCGTCAAGGGCGAGAAGCGGGCCCGGGCGGCGGGCAACCCTCTGCCAGTGGCGGCGCGGGCGGCGGCTCTTGTTCCAGCCTGACCCCTCGCCCCTTCCGGGCCGCTTCGCGACCGTCCTCCCCCGGAGGGGAAAGACGATCTCATCTTCCCCCTCCGGGGGAGGAGCGCGCCAGCGCGGAGGGGGCCAGTCGCAAGAGGCCCCGGCGCTCCGGCCGATGACCCCCAACCCGCGAAAGCCTTGCTCGATGCGGCGGAATGAGGCTCAAATCGTGACGGGGCGTCAGGATCGCTTCGTCCATGAGTCGCGTTGCATGTCCAACATCGCCTATTTTCCGAAGGCCTCGGCCCTCGATCAGCGGCCCGGCAAGCGTGAGCGCACCAAGGTCGCCAACCGCCAGGCCATTCTGGACGCCGCGCGCGAGGTGTTCGGCGAGCTGGGCTATGACGCGGCCACGGTGCGCGACATCATCCGCCGCGCCGGTCTCGCCTCGGGAACATTCTACAATTATTACAAGTCGAAAGAGGAAGTGTTCGACGCTCTGGCCGACGACGGCGCCCGGCGCTTCCGGCCCCTGCTGCGGGCCGAGGTCGAGAAGGCGGTCGACTTCCAGTCCTTCCTGCGCGGCGCGATCACCGCCTATTTCGTGTTCGTGGCCACCGAGCAGGAGAACTGGCGGCTGAATCGTCCGGCCGGGGAGCAGATCCCCCACGCCCGCGCCACGCCCGAGATCGTCGCGGTGTTCGCCGAGGTGCGCGACGGCTTCGCCAAGGTGCTGGCCCTCGAGCACGCGCCGGCGGTCGACCTCGACTATCTCACAACCGCCTGCATCGCCGTGGCGCGGGAAATCAGCGACAAGATGCTGCAACGTCGCCCGGTCGACACGGCCGGCGCCGCCGACTTCGCCGTCAATCTAATCCTCGGCGGTCTGTCCGCCCTTCCCAAGCTGTAGAAGAGATCCCATGGCCGACGCCGCCGCTCAGAAGTTCATTCTGAAGACCATTCTGTCCCTGCCCAGCCCGATCCTGCGGGCCATGTCGGGGGGCGGGGTGGTCTATCGCGGCGGACGCACCCTGGACCCGCGGTTCCAGTTCTTCGCCCATGCGGCCAAGAAGATGCCGTCGATGACCACCCTGCCGCCCGATGTGGCCCGCGACGCCAGCGCCAAGGGGCTTGCCGCCGTGGCCGGTCCGGCGGAGCCCGGCGTGCGCACCGAAAGCCTGTCGATCGAAGGTCCGGGCGGGCCGCTGCCCTTGCGCGTGTATCGACCCACGGAGCAGGATGCGTCGGCGCCGCTGATCGTCTTCGCCCACTTCGGGGGCGGCGTGATCGGCGATCTGGAAACCTGCCACGCCTTCTGCGGCATCCTGGCCAGGATCGCCAAGACGGCGGTGCTGTCGGTCGATTATCGCCTCGCGCCCGATCACCGCTTCCCGGCCGGGCTGGACGACGTGCTGGCCGCCTATCGCTGGGGTCGCGACAACGCCGCGCGGTTCGGCGCGGCGCCCGGCGTCGCGGCGATCGGCGGCGACTCGATGGGTGGCAACTTCGCCGCCATCATCGCCCAGGAGATGCAGCGGACCGGCGAGGCGCAGCCGGCCTTGCAGATCCTGATCTAT
>JAHINZ010000281.1 GCA_018895795.1 Alphaproteobacteria bacterium | reverse complement strand
GGGCGACGGTGATCGAGTCGCCGGTGTGGACGCCCATCGGGTCGATGTTCTCGATCGAGCAGACGATGATGCAGTTGTCCGCCGTGTCGCGGACCACTTCCATCTCGTATTCCTTCCAGCCGAGGACGCTTTCCTCGATCAGGACTTCCGTGGTCGGCGACAGGTCCAGACCGCGTTCGACGATCTCCTCGAATTCCTCGAGATTGTAGGCGATGCCGCCTCCGGTGCCGGCCAGGGTGAACGATGGACGGATGATCGCCGGCAGGCCGACGAAGGCCAGGCCTTCGCGGGCCTCGTCCATGTTGTGGGCGGCCTTGGACTTGGGGCTCTCAAGGCCCAGCTTGTCCATGGCGTCGCGGAATTTCTGGCGATCCTCGGCCTTGTCGATGACGTCGGCTTTCGCGCCGATCATCTCGACGCCGTACTTGGCCAGGGTGCCATTGGCTTCCAGGGCCAGGGCGGTGTTCAGCGCGGTCTGGCCGCCCATGGTGGGCAGCAGGGCGTCGGGACGCTCCTTTTCGATGATCTTGGCGACCATCTCGGGCGTGATCGGCTCGATATAGGTCGCGTCGGCCACGTCCGGATCGGTCATGATCGTGGCGGGGTTGGAATTGACCAGGATGATCCGGTAGCCCTCGGCGCGCAGGGCCTTGCACGCCTGGACGCCGGAATAGTCGAACTCGCACGCCTGGCCGATGACGATCGGGCCGGCGCCGATGATCAGGATCGAGGAGAGGTCTGTTCTTTTGGGCATAGGAGAAAACTCGCGCGCAGAGACACGGTCGCGCACATCCGCGCGCCCGCTGCCGACCATCTTGCAGGTTAAGTCGCCCGTTTAGAGACGGAGTCGGACGGGCGCAAGCCCCGCATCTTGGCCGGCGTTAACGGAGGTTTGGGCGAACGCGGCTCGCCGCCGCCGCTCTAGTTCGACGCGTGGTCGATCGGCGGCGGCTCCACCGGGACCTCGGGCGCGATCCAGGCCGTGCCCGACACGGCGCTGTCATAGCCCAGCTTGAACAACGCCTCGCGGTTGGCCGCCGTGAAGTCCAGTCCCGACGTGTCGACCTCGGCGTCGTCGGGAATGGCGGCGTAGAGCAGCCCGCCGCCGTTGCGGCGGGCGAAGGCGGCGCTGGCGGTCAGGTGGGTGCGCATCAGGGCCTTGCTCATCGTGGCCCACGAGCGGCCAATGATCGACAGGGTGCCGCCGCGGGTGAACGAAAAGCCGCCGCCGATCTTGCCGTTGACGATCACCCGGATATTGCCCGGACGGGCGGCGCCGCCATGATCGGGCGAGGTCCAGAGCAGCAGGGCCTCGGGGGCCACGAAGAACGGTATGGTCACCCCGCCATCGACATGCATCTCCGACAGTTTTCGGCCCTTGCCCTCGACCTCGATCAGGGTTGGAGGGAAGACGCCGGGGATACTGGCCGAGGCGACCAGCACGTCCTGGAACAGCTTCAAAGAGACCGCGTCGCCGCGTGAGGCGATCGCCCCCATATCCCAGATCACCGTCTGCTCGGTGTCGAGATTGGTGGTGGCGATCAGCAGCCGCCGCCCTTTGGCGTGCTCGATGGCGATGGCGTACAGCAGCGGCGGATCGACATATTTGTCGACCAGGGCGCGCAGGGCTTCGGTATTGTAGAAGCCGGGGCGGAACAGGATATCGAGTCCGCGGCGGCTCAGGATCTTGCCGGCCGCCTCGCCGGTGTAGGCCTGGGTGAGGCGCTTGTCCCAGTCGGGTCCCAGGAAGGCGAAGGGGGCGGTGAGGGCCCCGGTGCTGACCCCGGTGACGATATCGAATTCGGGCCGCTTGCCGGCCTTGGTCCAGCCCACGATCACGCCGGCCCCATAGGCCCCGTTGGCCCCGCCGCCCGAGATCGCCAGAACGTCGAAGGCCTTCTGGTTGTTGATGCGGGTTCGGGCGGCTTCGGCGAAACGGACGGAGGCTCCGACGTCGCTGGCGTTGAAGCGGATCGAGGTCATGCCTTGCGGCGCGGCGCCGGTGATCTCCGGGGCGGTGAAGGCGTTGCGGGGCAGGGATCCACAGGCGGCCAGGGTCAGGCTGGCCAGCAGGATGATCAGGAGTCGGGCCGTGCGCATGCCGTTCAAACCTGATCTGAAAGGATGATTATAGACTATAAGGCGCGGCCAAAAACGCAAATAGGCCGGCGCATGCGCCGGCCTATAGGAAGCTGTCGAAGGGCGCCGGCGGACCGGAGCCTTCCGGCTGGACTAAGCTTGCAGCGCGCCGGCGGACATCTTGCCGCTGCGCTTGTCTTGTTCCAGTTCGTAGGTGATCTTTTGACCTTCGTTCAGCGTGCGCATGCCCGCGCGCTCAACGGCCGAGATGTGCACGAAAACGTCCGAGCCGCCGTCATCCGGTTGGATGAAGCCGAAGCCCTTGGTGCCGTTGAACCACTTAACGGTGCCGGTAGCCATGGTATGATAGTCCTTTGGATAGTAGTCGCCGCCGGAAGCGTTCCGTTCGTCGATCAAAGTTCGTTGGGGATCGGTAGGCGCGTCCGGCGCTCCGCGAAGGAAGCATGGAATAGCAGGCCGAACGGCAGCGAATTCGATGGAACGATAATGAGGGCATAAGTCCGCGCCAGCAAGGGGAATCTTGGGCGCGTGATTTTGGCCTCTATCGGGTCGGGGCGCCGTCAATCTCGCGGCGCCTTTCAGAAGGCCTTGCCGAGATCGTTATTGCGAGTCATTCTCATTATCCAAGTCGGAGCCCGGAGGCGACAATGGTGTTGAGAACGACAGGCGCGAGCGGCTTGACCCAGATGATGCGGGCTGAGCGCGCGCGACGGCCGGACCGCGGCCTTGACACCGCCTGGCTTCTCTTCGGACCCGAGGACCCTGAGGTGGTCGCGTGCGAAGATGAACCGCCGGAGCGACTTCTGGCGGCCGAATAGGCGATCAGGTCAGGGCCTTGCGGGCCGCCTCCCAGTACTGGGCTCCGGTGATCAAGGTGATGATCGCCGCCACCCAGAGCAGGCCGTGGATCGCCAGGGTCGCGGGTCCGACCACATCAGGGGTGTCGGGCAGGCCGAAGGCCGACCAGGAGGTTAAAACCATCTCGGCCCCGATCGCCACCAGTTGCAGCGTGGTCTTCCACTTGGCCAGCAGCGTGACGGGCAGTTTCAGACCCTTGCCGGCGCCGACTTCGCGCAGAGCGCTGACGGCGAATTCGCGAAACAGGATCAGGCCGGCCGGCAGGACGATCATCGCGTTGGGCCCCAAGGCCATCAGGCCCAGCAGGGCGCCGCAGACCAGGATCTTGTCGCCGATCGGGTCGAGGATCGCGCCCCAGACCGTGACCGCGTTCAGCTTGCGGGCCAGCCAGCCGTCGAAGAAGTCGGTGACGGCGGCGACCACGAAGGCCCAGAACGCCCAGCGCTCGAGCCGCAACTGGTCCTGAGCCGTCAGCCGCTCGCTGAGCCATGGCACGGCGCCGGCGGCGGCGGCCAGGGCCACGAACATGAACAGCGCCAGAACCAGGCGTGAAGCGGTCAGGATATTGGGAAGATTCTTCATGATCTCTTTCTAACGCAGGAAACGGCCCAAGGGCTACGCTTTCACCTGAGAACCGGGCTCGCCGAGCTATCCGTTTTTCGGCACGCCCCATCGGGCGTGGTCGGCTATAGACGCTAGTGTGGTTGCAACGAATCTCGCCGGTCGCGTCTGTTGATCCGCATGGCATGGATTGATCGTGTTTGGGGCCTGACCCGCGATAACGTGAACTCCGTTCGCGGTAGACTGGTGCTGCTGACGATCAGCCTTCTGGTCCCGACCGTGCTGAGCATCGCTTTTCTGCTCGGCAGCGCCGATCGCCAGAGCCGCGCCCAGCTACATGAGCAGATGCTGACGACGGCCAGGGCCCTGTCCGGCGCCACAGATCGCCAGACCACCGTCGGCGTCGCTGTGGTTGAGACCCTCGCCACTGATCAGGCCCTGCTGGCCGGAGACTGGGCCGCCTTTCACAGTCGAGCCCGTCGGGTGAGTGACGATCGATCGGGCTGGGTGGTGGTGTTCGATGAAACCGGCCAGCAGATCGTCAACACCCTGCGTCCTTACGGAACGCCTCTGCCAAGTATGCCCCGAGCGTCAAAGATTCCGCTGACCGATCAGTCCGGTCAGATCCAAATAACGTTCGTGCCAAAGGGCGCCCTCATTCTTAAGCCGGTGATCCGGGTTAGCGCGCCACTTTATTTTCGGGGGAAGCTCTATACTCTGGCCTATGTCGTGGAGGCCGCATCCTATGCCTCGGTGTTGCGTCAGCAGCGCGTGCCTGAGCGTTGGGTGGTGACCCTGCTGGACAAAGATTGCAAGGTGATCGCCCGATCAGTCCGGCACGAGAAATGGGTCGGCCACGCTGCCTCGGCGGACATGACCGAGAACCTCCGGCGCTCCAATGAGGGGGTCAATCGCAGCACGTCCCTGGATGGCGTGCCCACCGTGGTCGCCTATACGCGCTCGCCCCAGACGGGCTGGACGCTGGTAGTGGCCATTCCTCGCGCCGACCTGTCCCGCGCCGTCACCCGCTCGGCAATGGCGGCGACCGGGATCTTCGGCTTGCTGTCGATCCTGGGTTTCGGGCTGGCGTTGTTCTTCTCGCGTGGCATCAATCGCGAGGTCGGGCGGCTGGCCGCCGCGGCCCGCGCCATCGGCCAAGGGCAGCCGGTCGTCACGCCGACCCGCGAGGGCCTGGAGGAGATCGCCGCGATCCATGTCGCCCTCAGCGCGGCCTCCCGGGAGCTTCAGACCCGTGAAGAGCGCCAGACCCTGATGATCAATGAGCTGAACCACAGGGTGAAGAACACCCTGGCCACGGTTCAGGCCTTGGCTCGCCAGACCTTCGGCAAGGCCGACGCCCGCTCGGTCGCGGTGTTCACCGATCGGCTGATCGCCCTGTCCGACGCGCACGACCTGCTGACGCGCGGCGGCTGGCGTCAGGCCGATCTGGGCGAACTGCTGGCGCTTTGCATGGGCGCCCATGGCGGACGGATCCTGCGCTCAGGGCCCAAGGTTTCTCTGGATCCGCACACGGCGGTGGCCCTGTCGATGGTGTTCCACGAACTCGCCACCAACAGCGCCAAGTACGGAGCCCTGTCGACGCCGACGGGAGAGGTCAGTCTGATCTGGCGCATCGAGACCTCGACCAGCACCTTGACCCTGTCCTGGGTCGAAACCGGCGGTCCGTCGGTCAGCGCGCCGGGCAAGCCCGGCTTTGGCACGCGCCTGATTGACGGCTCGATCCGCCGCGAACTGAAGGGCGAGGCCCATTTTGACTTCCGGCCCCAGGGGCTGATGTTCGAGGCCGTCCTGCCCTTGCCGATGCTGGACGTCGGGCGCTGGGTCAATCCGGTCTGAGCGGGGCCGTGACCGACCCCGCGCTTGGCGATCCGATCGCCGCCTTCATCGCCCAGGCCGGTCTGACCGAGGCCTTCGCCGACCAGGCCGCGCGGCTACATGCGCCGCTGGCCGCCCGCATCGGCGACGCGGCGGCCGGACGAGACCGGCCTCTGGTGGTCGGGCTCTGCGGCCCTCAGGGCTGCGGCAAGTCGACCCTGACCGCGCTGGTCACGCGCTTGTTGCGCCGCCAAGGCCTGACGACCGCCTACCTGTCCCTGGACGACCTCTATCTGACCCAAGGCGAGCGTTCGGCCCTGGGCCAGAGCGTCCACCCGCTGTTGCGCACCCGCGGGGTTCCCGGGACGCATGACGTCGCCCTGGGCCTGCGGGTTTTTGACGACCTGGCGCGGCAAGGACCCACCCTGATCCCGCGGTTCGACAAGGCCGCCGACGACCGGGCGCCGGTCGCGGACTGGGCGCGGTTCGAAGGTCCGGCCCAGGTGATCCTGCTGGAGGGTTGGTGCGTGGGCGCCCGCGCCCAGCCGCCGGTCGCCCTGGCCGTCCCGGTCAATGGGCTGGAGCGCGACGAGGACCCGCTGGGGCTCTGGCGCGGCTTCGCCAACACCGCCCTGGCGACGACCTATCGGTCCCTGTTCGACAGGATCGACCTGCTGGCGGTGTTGACGGCGCCCGATTTCGCCACCGTGCGGGTGTGGCGCGGACAGCAGGAACGCCGCCTGCGCCAGGACCTCGCCGCCCAGGGACGCGATCCGGCCTTGGCGATGGACGAGGCGGCGCTGGACCGTTTCGTCGCCCACTATCAGCGGCTGACCGAATGGATCGCGACAGAGCTGCCGTCCCGCGCCGACATCGCCGTCCGCCTCGACGCCGAGCGCTGGCCGGTCGAGATCCGGGGCTTGTGAGCTAGTCCTGGCGCGCGCCGTTGACGACGGTGTAGCAGCGGCGCTTGCCCAGCTCGGTGCCGCAAAAGCCGGGTTCGTCCGACCCCTCGCGCAGGGTCACCCAGCGGTCGCGCCGGCACTGGAACCAGGCCCGCTGGAACGCCAGGTGATCGATGTCCTGGTGGAACACCGGAACCTGTTGAACCGAATAGAACCGCGTCATGCCGGTCAGGCCGCCGAAGCTGCCGCGACCATTGACCAGGCCGCAGACCTGCCCGGTCCGCGTGACCCACACCGCGCCGAGATCCAGTGGGTTGGTCTGGTTCAGGCGCGCCTTGAGCCGGATTCGCACCTGGCTCCACTCCGCCCGCGCCCTGGGCTTTTCTTCCAGCATCTGACGGGGCGTCGGCGCGGGCAGGGGCGCTAGCGCCTGCTCGAACCGCGCCAGGTCGACGACCCAGTAGGTCAGGGCTCCCAGCAGACCGACCACGACGAAGATCGAGATCAGGCGCGCCACCAGCGGCGTGCGACGCGGCCTGGCCCAGACTGGCGGTGTCATCGGCGTCCTCCCCAGGGGCGATGCCGGACAATGTGGGCCTTCAGGCGGTTTGACAAGTGTAAAAGATTACGGGTCTAAATTTCGAGGGCGCGCCAACATATCGCTCTTTCCGGCCGCGTCTCCGGTCGCCACGAGGAGCGTTCAGTCCGGACGCGTCTTGTCCGGGGCGCCGTCCTCGTCCTCTTCATCGCGAGCGGTCGATTCCGCGCGGGGCGGCGGGGGCGGGTCGGCGGTCAGGAAGGCCCCCAGCAGCATCATCATGCCGGCCAGCGGGGCCAAGGCCCGCTTGGAGCGCTTGGCGTTGCGGATCGCCCACGCCGCCATCGGGGCCAGAACGGCGATCACGACCAGGGCGATCAGGGCGGCGGTGAGGTCGGGCATGGACTCAGAGGTGGTCTCGCCGGGGCGGCGCGCAAGCCCCCTCGCGCCTTGGCGGAGGCGGAGCCTAGGTCGGACCTGATCCTGGGGCCGCGCACACTTCGCGCAAGCGCGCCCTGAGCCAGCGATGCGCCGGGTCGGCGTCCAGGCGGGGGTGCCAGAGCATCGAGACCGTGAACGCGCGCGCCGGCACGGGGAGCGCGAAGCTGAACAGTCCGTCGCGGAGGTTCTGCGTGTGCCGGTCGGGCGTGGTGGCCACCAGGTCCGACCCACGCGCCAGGGCCAGGGCCGCTGAAAACCCGCTGACCAGGGTCGCGACCCGGCGCTCCAGCCCGGCGGGCAGAAACGGGCGGTCGACGGCGTCGCTTTCGAACCCCGTTCGCGACACGACGACGTGGCGCGCCTCGGCATAGCGCTTGGCGGTCAGCTTGCCCTGGCTCAGCGGATGCCCCTCTCGCACGACGCCGACCAGCCGATCCCGAAACAGCGCCTGGCTGCGCACTTCGGGACCGAGGGATTCTTCGACGACGCCCGTTTCCAGATCGACCCGGCCATCGCGAAGCGGCGTGCTGTCCTTGTCCGGCTTCTGCAGGAAGTTCAGCCGCATGCCGGGGGCCTCTGCGCCGATCCTGGCCAGGAGCGCCGGGCCGAAACTCTCGACGAAGCCGTCGCTTGTTCGCAGGGTAAAGGTCCGGACGAGGCTGGAGAGATCAAGGCTGTCGTCCGGCCTCAGGACGGTCTGGGCCCCTTGCACAAGATCGTGCACCTGGTCGCGCAGCGCCAGGGCGCGGGGCGTGGGCGTCAGGCCGCGCCCGGCCCGAACCAGGAGGGGGTCGCCTGTCGCTTCCCGTAGGCGGGACAGCGCGCGACTCATCGCCGATGGGCTGAGCCGCAACCGCCTGGCGGCGCGCGCCACGCTGCCTTCAGCCAGAAGGACGTCGAGGGTTATCAGCAGGTTGAGGTCTGGAAACGACATGTGTTCAGCCTAGCACGGTTTCGTTCTGATGTGGCGTTTGGCGCATGGGTAGCGTGCAAATGCTGCGCGTTCCGCCCTGTCATTCCGGCCTCTATCCTGTCGGCACAGTTCAACCAAGGACAACGACCATGGCCGACAGCCTGAGGACCTTTATCGAAAACGCCCGGGCGGCCTGGGGGCCGCTGACCAGTGACCGGGTCGCTGACTTCCGCCGCCAGTTGGAGCGTCTGCTGACGGCCTCGCCCTCGGAGGCCTGGCTGGCGGACCTGCACGCGACGGCGCCCTTGAACCAAGAGCTGTATCGCGATCCCGCCCACGGGTTTGTTCTGCTGGCCCATACCGAGCAGGCCGGCCTGTACCGGCCGCCCCATGACCACGGCCGGGGGTGGGTGATCTATGCGATGCAGCAAGGCGAGATCGAGATGGGAACCTACGCGCGCGTGCGGGACCCGGACGGTCAGGTCCGACTGGTCAAGCGGGACTCGACCCTGGTCCGCGCCGGCCAGGTGCAGGTCTATCTGCCCGGCGACATCCACGACACGCGGTGCGTGACCGACTCGGCCCTGCTGTTCCGCTTCACCGAACGCGACCTGAAGGTGGAGGACCGGCAAGAGCACCAGGTCACCCGGTATGTTGAACGCAACGGCTTTTGGACCCCGAGCGCGGCATGACACGACCGCTGGACGAGGGTCGGGTCGACGCCGAGGCGGGGTTGCCGCCAACGCAACGCGCCCTGGCGATCGCCGCGGTCCTGACCGCCATGAGTCTGGTGGTGCTGGACGCCGGCATGGCCAATGTCGCGTTGCCGGCGATGGCGCGGTCCCTCCGGGCGAGCCCGGCGCTGGCGGTGCTGGTGATCACGGCCTACCAGACCGCCCTGGTCATGGCGCTGTTGCCCTGCGCCGCGCTGGGGGAGAGGCTCGGCTATCGCCGGGTGTTCGGTTGGGGCGTCGCCCTGTTCACCGCCGCGTCCGTCTTGTGCGCCCTGTCGCCGACCCTGCCCTGGCTGGTCGCGGCCCGGTTCGTTCAAGGCCTTGGCGGCTCGGCCGTGATGGCCCTGGGCGTCGCGCTGCTGCGCTTCTCCGTTCCTCGCCGGCAACTGGGGGCCGCGATCGGCTGGAACGCCCTGACGGTCGCCTTGTCGTCGGCCGCCAGTCCCACGCTTGGCGCGCTCATTCTGGCCGGCCTGGGCTGGCCCTGGCTATACCTCGTGAACCTCCCGCTGGGCGTGGCTGCGTTGCTGGCGACGCGGGCCCTGCCGCCGGTGGTCGGAACGGGGCGCCGGATCGACGCGCTCAGCGTGGCGCTGAACGCGGTCGCCTTCGGGGCGCTGATCATCGGAGCGGAGCTGCTGCCCAGGGCGCCGATGACCGCCGTCCTATTGCTCGCCACGGCCGGGCTGGCCCTGACCGCGCTCATTCGTCGGGAGATCCCGAAGGCGGCGCCGATGATTCCGCTAGATCTGCTGCGCGACAGGGCGTTCCGGATCTCGGTGATCGCCTCGGTCTGCTGTTTCACGGGCCAGACGGCCGGACTGGTGGCCTTGCCGTTCTATCTGCAACACCAGCTCGGGCAGACGCCGCTGATGGCGGGCGCCTATATGACGCCCTGGCCGCTGAGCGTCGCCGGAACCGCCGTGATCGCGGGGCGGCTGTCCGACCGTATGCCCACGGCCTGGCTGTGCGCCGTCGGCGGCGGGTGTCTCGCGCTCGGCCTGGCGGCGACCGCCCTTTGGCCGCTGCACGGCGATCCTCGGCCGCTGATCGCGTTCGCCATCGTCTGCGGCCTGGGCTTCGGCCT
>JAHINZ010000280.1 GCA_018895795.1 Alphaproteobacteria bacterium | reverse complement strand
CGGCGCAGATGGCGACCATGCCGCCGCGCTTGACCACGAACACCGAGACCGGGAACGTCGCCTCGCCCGGGTGCTCGAACACCAGGTCCACGTCGCGGTTGCCGGTGATCTGCCAGATCGCCTTCCCGAACTTGCGGCTCTCCTTCATGTAGTCGGTGAACTCGGGGCCGTTGACCTTGGGCAGTTGGCCCCAGCAGTTGAACTCGTTGCGGTTCAGCACCGCCTTGGCGCCCATCGACAGCACGAACTCGCGCTTGTCCTCGGACGAGACCACGCCGATGGCGTTGGCCCCAGCCACGGCGGCCAGCTGCACGGCGAAGACGCCCAGCCCGCCCGACGCGCCCCAGACCAGCACGTTCTGGCCGGGCTTCAGCTCATGCGGCTTGTGGCCGAACAGCATGCGGTAGGCGGTGGCCAGGGTCAGCACGTAGCAGGCGCTTTCTTCCCAGGTCAGGTGCTTGGGGCGCGGCATCAGCTGGCGCGACTGCACGCGGCAGAACTGCGAGAAACTGCCGTCCGGCGTCTCATAGCCCCAGATCCGCTGGCTGGTGGAGAACATCGGGTCGCCGCCGTTGCACTCCTCGTCGTCGCCGTCGTCCTGGTTACAGTGGATGACCACCTCGTCGCCGGGCTTCCAGCGGCGAACCTTCTTGCCGACCGCCCAGACGATGCCCGAGGCGTCGGATCCGGCGATATGGTAAGGTTGCTTGTGGCCGTCCAGGGGGCTGATCGGCTCGCCGAGGGCGGCCCAGACGCCGTTGTAATTGACTCCCGCGGCCATCACCAGAACAAGCACCTCGTCCTCGCCGATGGTCCAGGTGGGAACGACCTCGACCTGCATGGCTTGGGTGGGCTTGCCGTGACGCTCCTTGCGGATGCTCCAGGCGTACATGTTGGCGGGCACGTGGAAGGGCGGCGGAATTTCGCCGATCTCGTAGAGATCCTTCACGGGCGACTTTTCAAGCGTCTCGGTCGTCATATCACTCCCCGTTCCTTTCGGCATTGCAGCAACGTCCGAAAGCTCAACTCAGCTGCGCGTGAACCGGTCAAAGCGGTGAATTCACCTCGTCGGCCCATCGTTTTGGGTTCCGAGCTGGAAAAATCCACCTCGAAGCCGCTCAAGTTGAGACAACTGTTTGAATCTTTCAAGTGGAATCTTGTGCGCCGCAGCATGGGCGGCGTCGTGTCGCGGGTGGCTGGTCAAGCGCCCGGCGATCGGCGAGGCTCTGGCATGAACCCGACCCTGCATGTCTCCCGCCCCACCGCCGCGACCGTTCTGCTGGAACTGGACGGTCCGCCGGCCAATGGCCTGGGCATGGCGCTGCGAGGCCAACTGGCCGAGGTCCTGGCGACGATCGACGCTGACCTGACCGTGCGGGCGGTGGTGCTGACGGGCCGCAACGGCGCCTTCTGCGCCGGCGACGACCTGCGCGAGGCGGCCGGGCGCGGTGACGGCCAGCTGGACGCCGTGCTGGGCTTCAACGTCCTGATGGACCAGGTGGCGGCCTGCCGGGTTCCGATCATCGCCGCCATCGACGGCTGGTGCCTGGGCGGCGGGCTGGAGCTGGCCCTGTCCTGCGACATCCGCCTCGCCAGCGCGCGGGCCAGTTTCGCGGCCTCGGGGGTCAATATCGGCCTGATGGCCTCGGTCGATCGTTTGCCTCGGTTGATCGGCGAGGCCCGAGCCAAGGCGCACCTGCTGACCGGCGCGACCTTCGATCCGGTGCGGGCTCTGGCCGACGGCGTGGTGACGGCGGTCCATCCGTCGGACGCTCTGTTGGCCGAGGCGCTGAAGGTGGCCGAGCGCATCGCCTCGCGCGCGCCGCTGTCGGTGGAGGCGACCAAGCGGGCGGTGGCGGGCTTGCCGGTGGATGTGGCGTCGCTGGTCGCCAGCGCCGATCACGCGGAGGCCGTGGCGGCGTTCCGGGCGAAGCGGGCGGGGGTGTTCGTGCGGGGTTAGGGCGGGTTCTTCCTACCGCATGCGCGAAGGGGTATATTGCGTTGCAGCAAGAGCCGGTTCATGATCGGTGATAATCAAGAACGATAAGCCGGGAGCGCGGGATGTCAGGAAAGCCGTATCAGCACGAGCCAGATGCGCCGTGGATCTTCCGCACCTATGCCGGCCACTCGACGGCCGAGAAGTCCAACAGCCTGTATCGCGCTAACCTGTCCAAGGGTCAGACCGGCCTGTCGGTGGCCTTCGACCTGCCCACCCAGACCGGCTATGACCCCGACCACATCCTCTCCCGCGGCGAAGTGGGCAAGGTGGGCGTGCCGATCAGCCACCTGGGCGACATGCGCCAGCTGTTCGATCAGATCCCGCTGGAGCAGTCCAACACCTCGATGACCATCAACGCCCCGGCCGCCTGGCTGCTGGCGCTGTATGTGGCCCTGGCCGACGAGCAGGGCGCGGATCGCAAGCTGCTGCAGGGCACCACCCAGAATGACCTGATCAAGGAATATCTGTCGCGCGGCACCTACATCTTCCCACCGGGCCCGAGCCTGCGGCTGATCGGCGACATGATCGCCTGGTGCTATCTGGAGGTTCCCAAGTGGAACCCGATGAACGTCTGCAGCTATCATCTGCAGGAAGCCGGCGCGACGCCGGAGCAGGAACTGGCCTTCGCGCTGGCCACCGCCATCAGCGTGCTCGACACCGTCAAGGCCGGCGGCCAGGTGCCCGAGCAGGACTTCGAGATCGTCGCCTCGCGGATCAGCTTCTTCGTCAATGCCGGCGTCCGCTTCGTCACCGAGCTGTGCAAGATGCGCAGCTTCACCCGGCTGTGGGACCAGATCCTGCTGGAGCGTTACGGCGTGCAGGACAAGAAGGCTCGCCGCTTTCGTTACGGCGTACAGGTCAATTCGCTGGGCCTGACCGAGCAGCAGCCCGAGAACAACGTCTATCGCATCCTGATCGAGGCCCTGGCCGTGACGCTGAGCAAGGACGCCCGCTGCCGGGCCCTGCAACTGCCGGCCTGGAACGAGGCCCTGGGCCTGCCGCGGCCGTTCGACCAGCAGTGGTCGCTGCGCCTGCAGCAGGTCCTGGCCTACGAGACCGACCTGCTGGAATATGAGGACCTGTTCGACGGCTCCCACGTCGTGGAGTCCAAGGTCGCTGAACTCTCCAAGGGCGCGCTGGCCCAACTGGCCCTGATCGACGAGATGGGCGGCGCCCAGAACGCCATCGACTATATGAAGACGCAGCTGGTCAGCTCCAACGCCAAGCGTGTGCGCTCGGTCGAGACCGGCGACATGACCGTGGTCGGGGTCAATCGCTGGACCGACACCGAGGTTTCGCCCCTGTCGGCCGGCGAAAGCTCGATCGAGACGGTCGACCCGCGCCTCGAGGCCGGCGTCGTCGAGCGCATCAAGGCCTGGCGCGCGGGCCGGGATGACGGAGCGGTGCAGGCGGCCCTGGCCGACCTGAAAGCGGCCGCCCTGGACGGCCGCAACATCATGGAGCCGTCGATTGTCGCGGCCAAGGTCGGGGTCACCACCGGCGAGTGGTCCGGCGCCCTGCGCGAGGTGTTCGGCGAATATCGCGGCCCGACGGGCGTGGCCGTCGTGGTCTCGACCGGGGAGGCCGAGGATGTCGAGGCGGTCAAGCGCGAGGTCGAGCGGGTCTCGCAGGTGCTGGGCCGCACCCTGACCTATCTGGTCGGCAAGCCGGGCCTGGACGGTCACTCCAACGGGGCCGAACAGATCGCCACCCGGGCCCGGGCCTGCGGCATGGAGGTGGTCTATGACGGCATCCGCTCGACGCCGGACGAGATCGTCCGTCGCGCCAAGGAAAGCCGCGCCCACGTGGTGGGCCTGTCGATCCTGTCGGGCTCGCACCTGGATCTGGTGCAGGAGGTGGTCCGCGTGATGCGCGCCGAGGGCCTGGGCCATGTCCCGGTCGTGGTGGGCGGCATCATCCCCGACGCCGACGCCCTGATCCTCAAACAGATGGGCGTGGCGCGGATCTATACGCCCAAGGACTTCAAGATCACCGACATCATGGGCGACATCGTCAAGCTGGTCGAAGGCGCGGCGCTGGTCGAGGCTTAAACCCGCGCCAGTTTCCACGCCGCCAGGAACCCCACCAGGGCCAGGGGCGCGAAGGCGGCGAACAGCCAGAAGCCGTGGACCTGCGCCGCCGCTGGGTCGATGCCGTGGCCAAAGCCCAGAACATTGGCCATGGCGCCGGCCGCCGCCGCGCCGGCCGCGCCGCCGATCAACTGGGTGGTGGGCACGGCGGCCGAGGCCAGGGCCTGTTCCTCCGGCGGAGCCGAGGCGATGGCGTGGCGGGCAATGAAGGCCCAGCTGAGGCCAAAGCCGCAGCCCAGAAACAGCATGGCGGCCGCGGTCTCCATCAGGCCGGCGTGGGTCACCGCCCACGCGCCGACCAGCACCCCGACCAGGATCACGCCGGCCCCGGCGCGGATGGCCGCGCCGTCGCGGTGGGCGGGCAGGTTCGAGACCGCCAACGCGCAGGCGGTCCAGCCGGCCGCGATGGCGCCGGTCACGTAGCCGGTCACCAGGGGTGAGGCGCCCAGGCGAGCCTGGATGAAGGCCGGACCATAGACGGTGAAGCCTATGGCGGCGGCCTCGAAGGCGAAGACGGTCAACAGGCCCAGGCCAGTGGCGGTCGACAGATCGCCGGCGGCGTAGGGCAGGAGGCGATCCTCGGTTCGTCGATTGGCGACCAGCATGGCGGCCATGGCCAGGATCCCACCCACGGCCAGTGCGGCCGCCAGGCGCGGGTCGGTCACGACGCCGGCTGCGGCGATCAGGGCCACGCCGACCACCAGCAAGGTCAGTTGCAGGCTGGGGATCCGGCTACGCTCATCGCCGCGCTTCTCGGAGGGCAACATGACCATGACCGCGCCGATGAAGATCACCGCCTGGACCACGAACATCCAGAACGCGCCGCGCCAAAAGCCGGCCTGGGCGAACAGCCCGCCCAACAAGGGGCCCAACAGGGTCGCCGCGCCCCAGATCCCGGCCACCGCGCCATAGACCTTGGGCCACAGGCGCTCCGGGAACAGCGCGGTGATGGCGACATAACACAGGGCCACGATCGCGCCCGCGCCGAGGCCTTGGATCAGCCGGCCGAGGATGAAGATGACGAAGCCTGGGGCCAGGGCGCTCATCGCGCAGCCGATCGCATAGACCAGGCCGCTCAAGGCGGTGGCGCGACGCAGGCCCAGGGCCAGGGACAGCTTGCCGCTGCAGGCGCCGGCCACGATCGAGCCCATCAGATAGGCCGCCACCGACCAGCCGAAATACTGATAGCCGCCGATGTCGCGAGCGACGCTGGGCATGATCGTCGCCGTCACCAGGGTGTCGGCCGCGTTCAGCCAGATGCCCAGGCACAGCAAGGCGAAGCGCGGCAGCAACGCGGGATCAAGCAGGACGGGGCGGCCCGTGACGGGCGATTCTGCGGGCGGGGACATGAACGCATTTCCGTGACCCAAGGCGGGCTTGGCGAGCGGTGATGCCCTGTTCCGGACCGCGCGCCAAGTCGGGGCGACCCGCAATCGTCGCCGGCGCCATGCTCTGGGCGAGGCTGTTTGCCGTTGAACCCGCCGGCAAGGTCGTGCTTGGTGCGGCGTTAACCCTTTTCAGGCGCTTTCCCGCCCCATGGCCTATCGCGTCCCGCGCCACGCGCGCATCGTCCACCAGGCCCGCCACCAGACGCGGCTGGCCCGCTATGCGGGTCTGGTCCTGCTGTGGACGCTGGTGCTGATCATGGCCTTCGTGGCCGAGCGGGTGATCCCCGACCAGCACCTGCCGTGGAAGCCGCTGAGCGTCATCGATCCGGTGGGCATGGCGACCCGGGTCAAGGCGGCCCGGGCCGGCGCCGACCCTCGGCTGTGCCGCGCCATCCTGAGCCGCGCGGAAGTGACGTTCAGTGAAGTTCCCGACCGGACCGAGGGGGATTTCTGCAAGGTCCACGACGCCATTCGGATCCAGGCGGGACTGGCCAGGCTGGAGCCCGCCGATGCGCCGCTGGTCTGCAAGGAGGCCCTGGCCCTGACCATCTGGGAGCGCCAGATCGTGCAGCCCGCCGCAGATGAACTGCTGGGCCAGGGCGTGGTCGGCCTGGAACACTATGGCAGCTATGCCTGCCGGCGGATGTACGGCAAGTCGGACGGACCGGTCAGCGAGCACGCCCTGGCCGACGCCATCGATATCGCCGGCTTCAAGCTGGCCGACGGCTCAAGCGTGATGGTGGCCAGCGACTGGACCGACCCCGGCCCCAGGGGACAGTTCCTGCGCCGGGTGCGCGACGGCGCCTGCCGGGTGTTCCTGACCACGCTGAGCCCCGACTACAACGCCGAGCATCATGACCACTTCCATCTGGATATGAGCGGCTGGACCAAGTGCGCCTAGGCGGCCGAACTGGCCCCTAAAGCGTCGCGGCCAGAGCGGTCATCTGATCCGCCGCGATTCCCCAGCCCTCGGTGAAGCCCATCTGCTCGTGCGCCTGACGGTCCGCGGCCGTCCAATGGCGCGCGACGGCGGTATAGCGGGTCTTGCCGTCGCCGAGGTCCTCGAAGGTGACGATGCCGACCATGAAAGGCTTGGCCGACGGCTTCCAGGTTTCGGTGAAGGCGTCGGTGAAGACGATCTTCTGGTTCTCGATCACTTCCAGATAGACGCCTGGATTGTCGATAACCTCGCCATTGGGGCCGTTCATGGTGATCAGGCTGTTGCCGCCAGTGCGCACATCGATCACCGCCTTCGACACCTTCCACGGCGGCGGGCAGAACCAGATCGGCAGCAGCTCCGGCGTGGCCCAGCACTTGAACAGCTTGTCGGCGGGGACGTCGATGACGCGGGTCAAAACCAGATCGCGGTCGGCGTCGAGATTGGCGGTTTCGAGCGGCATGGTCATCTCCATCAATTTTGGCGCTATTGTCGCCTCAAGGACGTCCGGGCTCCAGCGGAGCGGACAGCGTCGGCGGAAATAATTTTCAGGTGTCGTGCAGCCCCCCATCCAACATGCAGGTGGCTCTCCCTCCAACACCTTGACCGCTCCGCGCCCGCGCCGCACTGTGCCTGAAATTCAAACAAACGTTTCAGGGAGCGCGCCATGGGCCTCTTCGACCTCACCGGTAAGGTGGCGATCATCACCGGATCCTCGCGCGGCATCGGCAAGGCGATCGCCGAGCGCATGGCCGAGCAGGGCGCCAGGGTGGTGATCTCGTCGCGCAAGGCCGGGCCCTGCGACGAGGTGGCCGCCGCGATCAACGCCAGCCACGGCGCGGGAACCGCCATCGCCGTGCCCGCCAACATCGCCTCCAAGGACGATCTGCAGAACCTGGTCGACCAGACGCGCAAGGCGTTCGGCAAGATCGACATCTGTGTCTGCAACGCCGCCAGCAATCCCTATTACGGCCCGCTGGCCGGCATCGCCGACGACCAGTTCCGCAAGATCCTCGACAACAACATCATCAGCAATCACTGGCTGATCGGGATGGTCGCGCCCGAGATGCGTGAACGCAGGGACGGCTCGATCATCATCATCTCGTCGATCGGCGGCCTGCGCGGCAACGCCATCATCGGCGCCTACAACATCTCCAAGGCCGCCGACTTCCAGCTGGCCCGCAACCTGGCCCACGAGTTCGGGCCCGACAATGTTCGGGTCAACTGCATCGCGCCGGGCCTGATCAAGACCGACTTCGCCCGCGCCCTGTGGGAAGACCCCGCCACCCTGGAGCGCGCCACCAAGGGCGTGCCGCTGCGTCGCATCGGCGAGCCCGACGAACTGGCCGGGGCGGCGGTCTATCTGGCCTCTCAGGCCGGCAGTTTCATGACCGGTCAGGCCCTGGTGGTGGACGGCGGGGCGACGATCTAGGCCCGGTCCGTCGCGGCTGGCGCGGGCCGCTTCACCTCGAACCGCATGACCTGGCCGATCTCCTCGTCGATATAGCCGCCGACATGGATGAAGCCGCACCGGGTCAATATGGCCTGGGAACCGACCAGGGCGGGCAGGGTCTCGGCGGTGACGACGGCCACGCGGGGGTCGCGAAACGCCATCGCGACCAGCATGCTGGCCGCCGCGAGGCCGAACCCCTTGCGGTGCTCGGCGTCGACGACGGAATAGCCGATCTCGACCTCGCCCCACAGGTCGGGCGGGCCCTTGAACCCGCAGATCCCGACCAGGCGGCCCTCGGCGATGATGTACCAGCTGGAATAGTGCGGCTCGTCGGGGTGCTCGGCGATCAGGCCACGCATCCAGACCCGGGTTTCAGGGTCATTGTGCTGCGGCGGCCAGGCGGCCGGCGGCTCCACGCCCAGGCCGGCCGCGATGGCGGGGCCGCCGCGCTCCTCGGCGTCAAGGAGCTCCGGGGTCGTGGCGATCAGAACAATGAAGTCCCCTCGCTCCACCAGAGGCGGACGGGTCATGCGGACGCGCCGCGTCGAGCCGGCGCGCCACTCCTGCGGATGTCGTCCTTGGCCTGGATCGGGGCCCAGACGCGTCGGCCGATCGGCGAAATCTCGGCGCCGGGGATCCCATGGAGCATGATGCGCGCCTCGCCTGTTGCGTGGTCCGTCTGATCGCACAATATCGCGGTCATGCGCATCCTGACTTTTGAGCCCCGACACGCCGCCGCCTGGCGCGATCTCAACACCGCCTGGATCTCGCGCCATTTCGCGCTGGAGGCCAAGGATGTCGAGGTGCTGGACGATCCGGTCGGCAAGATCCTCGACAAGGGCGGCCACATCCTGATGGCCGAAACCGCAGCGGGCGACGTCGTCGGCTGCGTGGGCTTGATCGCCCTGGCGGACGGCGGTTTCGAGGTCGCCAAGATGACGGTGACGGAGTCCGCGCGTGGAACTGGGCTGGGCCGGGCGCTGATGCAGGCCTGCGTCGACAAGGCGCGGGCCTTGGGCGCGCCGCGCCTCTATCTGGAGACCAACGCCAGCCTGGCGCCGGCCATCGGCCTCTATCGCGCCATGGGGTTCGTCGATCTGCCCGCCCGCGAGACACCCTATGCGCGTTGCAACGTCTGGATGGAACTGACGCTCTAAAGGCGGGGCGACTGACGCAACCTTCGCCATGGCTCGTGCATTTCCGAAATTCAACGGGCTTTCAGGAGACACACATGAACGGCGTGGGCATCATCGGCGCGATCATCATCGGCATTCTCGCCGGCTGGGTCGCCGAGCAGATCATGAATCGCAATCACGGCCTGCTGACCAATCTGGTCGTCGGCGTGGTGGGCTCGTTCCTCGGGGCCTTCGTGGCCGGCGCCCTGGGCATCGCCTGGGGCGGCTTCGTCGGCAGCCTGGTGATCTCGACGATCGGCGCGATCATTCTTCTGGCCCTGCTGGGCCTGTTCAAGCGACGCTAGGCGTTCAGGTCGAGGCGGAGGTCAGATAGGTCTCCGTCTCAGCCCCCTCGACGCTCTCGCGGCGCATCCGTCGCGCCAGGTCGTTGACCAGGAAGTTGGGGATATCGCCCACCGGCATGGGGCGACCGAACAGGAAGCCCTGGAAGTGGTCGCAGTGCATTTCGCCCAGCATGCGCGCCTGATCGGCGGTCTCGACACCCTCGGCGGTGACTTGCAACTTCAGGGTCTGACCCAGCAGGGTGATGGTGCGGACAATGTCGGTAATGGCCGCGTTGTCGCTCATCTCGGCGATGAACGAGCGATCCAGCTTGATCTTGTCGAACGGGAACCACCACAGATAGGCGAGACTGGAATAGCCCGTGCCGAAGTCGTCCATGGCGATCTTCACGCCTAATG
>JAHINZ010000279.1 GCA_018895795.1 Alphaproteobacteria bacterium | reverse complement strand
GGTGTTTCTGCTGCAGATCGCCACCCCTAGCCGCGATGAAGTCGAGGCCTATCAGGAGATCCGCGCCCGGCTGGAAGGAGTCTCGGGGCGGATCAACGGCGCCTACGCCACGGTTGAATGGGTGCCGATCCGCTACGTGAATCGCGCCTATCGCCGGGACGAACTGGCCGGGATCTACCGTGCGGCCCACGTCGGCTTGGTCACCCCGCTGCGCGATGGCATGAATCTGGTAGCCAAGGAATATGTCGCCGCGCAGGACCCCGCAGATCCGGGCGTTCTAGTGCTTTCGCGTTACGCCGGCGCCGCTGAGCAGATGACCGACGCTCTGATCGTCAATCCGTTCAGCCGAGAGGATATGTCCGAAGCCTTGACCCGCGCGCTGGCCATGCCGCTCGCCGAGCGCCGCGAACGCTGGGAGCGGCTGATGGATGGCGTTTCGCGCGATGACGTCGCCGCCTGGCGAGACAACTTTGTTCATAGCTTGCAGGCTCCGCAACCTGACTAGGGTGACCTTGAGCCCGATCCGCCGCCCATGCGAATATCGCCTCGGTGGACGGAGGCCAAGGTTCGCAAATGCTCGCGTTAGGCTTTGGGATCGCTCACTTGTTTTGGGCGACGGCTCAGGAGCCGCGGAATCAATCGCATTTGGTCAGCGTCTCGACCGCGATTGGAATCCGGACACTGAAGGTGCTGCCCATGTCCTTGCCAGCGCTCTCCACCTGGATCGTGCCGTCGTGGAGCGCGACAAGCTGCTTGACCAGCGCCAGTCCGATCCCGAGGCCGCCTTGCGCCTTGGCGAGGTGATCCTCGACCTGGGCGAAGATCTCGAAGATCCAGGGCTGCATCTCGGGGGCGATGCCGACGCCGGTGTCCGCGACCCTAATCTCGGCGAAGCCGTCGCTGGCCCTCGCCGACAGCGTCAGCACGCCACCCGAGGGTGTGTATTTGGCGGCGTTGTTGAGCAGATTAGACACGATCTGAGCCACCCGCGTCTGATCGGCGTCAAGCCAGATCGCTTCGCTGGGAATGTCGACGATGAAGCGATGATTCCCGGCGTCGAGATTGTGCTGGCTCGCATCGATCGCCGACTGAAGCGTTTCGCTCAGCGCGATCCGCTGCTTCTTCAGCGAAATCTTGCCTTGGCTGACCCGCGAAACGTCGAGGAGGTCGTCGACCAGATGGGTGAGGTGGGTGAGCATCCGGTCCATGCGCGAACGGATATCCTTGGCGCGTTCAGGAGGAACGTCCTTGCCCAGCAGATGAAGCCCCCCGCTCAGGGCCGCGACCGGATTGCGCAGTTCGTGGGCTAACACCGCCAGGAAGCTGTCCTTGTGGCGATCGGCCCGTTTCAGGGCCTGGGCGGCGACCTCCAGTTCGTCGCGCTGGCGTTCGATCTGCTGGCGCTGTCTGTGCAGTTCGAAGAACACCTTGGCCTTGCTGCGCAGGATATCGGCCTCAACAGGCTTCTGGATGAAGTCCACCGCGCCGGCCTCATACCCGCGAAAACGCCTCTGACTATCGGCGGCGCCGGCGGTTACGAAGATGATCGGGGTGTGACGCGCGCGTGCATTCCCGCGCATGAATTCGGCCAGTTCGAAGCCGTCCATGCCGGGCATCTGGACGTCGAGCAGCGCCAACGCGATGTCGTGCGCCAAAAGCAGCTCCAGCGCCTCTTCCCCGGACCGCGCCTTGAGACAGACAAGCCCCTCGTGCTGAAGCAAGGCCTCAAGCGCCAGCAGGTTCTCTTCGAGATCATCGACGAGGAGGAAGTTGATCGGTTTTTCCGCGATCATCATGGAGCCCCCAGGCTTGCGAGGTAGGATGCGATCGCATCCAGGTTCATGGTCGTGGCGTTGGGGCACGCCGCCAACGCCGCAAGCGGCATGGCTGACGCATAGGCGCCGCCCGGATCTTCGACGATCACCTGGCCGCCGGCGTCCGCAATCGCCTTGAGGCCGGCGGCGCCGTCGTGATTGGCGCCGGTCAGGATGACGCCGACCAGTCCATCTCCGTAGGCGTCCGCGGCGCTCTCGAACAGCACGTCGATCGACGGGCGAGAATAGTTCACGGTCTCATCCGCCGACAGGGCGAGGGTTTCCTCTGTCTCAACCAGCAGATGATAGTCGGACGGCGCGAAATAGATGACGCCGGCGGCGACAGGTTCCTTGTCCACGGCCTCTCTGACCGGCACCGCGCACTGGGCCCGCAGAAGGGGCGCCAACTGATTGTCGCGGTCCGAAGGCACGTGCACCACCACCAACACCGGAAGGCGATAATCGGCGGGGAGGGCGGGCAAGATGGTCTGCAGCGCCTGAACGGCGCCGGCCGACGCGCCGATCGCGACCGCCCTGATCGGCGCCGGGCTCATGGCTCGCGCCTTTGATAGATCTTTTCCTCGGGCACGAAGTCTGAAAAGGCGGCGGCGTGGGTGGAAAAGCGCAGACTCTCCTTCGAGCCCAGACCCAGGAAGGCCTTGCGGGCCAGCGAGTCCCGGAACAGACCTATGGCCCGGTCCTGCAGCAGCCGATCAAAATAGATCATCACGTTGCGGCACGAGATCAGGTGCATCTCGGCGAAGACGGCGTCTGTCACCAGGCTATGGTCGGAGAACACGACGCGCTCACGCAAGGTCTTGTCGAAGACGGCGCGCCCGTAGTCGGCGGTATAGTAGTCGGACAGCGACGACTTGCCGCCTGACTTCTGGTGGTTCTCGGTGAACTTCCGGATCCGATCGAGGGAATAGACGCCAGCCTCCGCGGCGCTGAGTGCGTCTGGATTGATGTCTGTCGCGTAGAACAGCGTCCGCTCGTATAAGCCCTCTTCCCGAAACAGAATGGCCAGCGAATAGAGCTCCTCGCCTTCGCTGCAGCCCGCGATCCAGACCTTCAGGGACGGATAGGTCCGCAGGTGGGGCAGGACCTTTTCGCGCAGCGCCCGGAAATAGGACGGGTCACGGAACATCTCGCTCACCTGCACGGTGAGATAGCCGAGCAGGCGCGGCAGGAGGGCCGGGTCGTGCAGGACCTGTTCCTGCATCGCCGAGATGCTGCCAAAGCCTAGTTGATCGCGCGCCAGCACAAGGCGTCGCTTGATCGACGCACGGGCATAGTGGCGAAAGTCGTAGTGATAGCGCTGAAACAGCGCCTCCAGCAGAAGCTGGATCTCAAGGTCCACAATGGCGTCAGGCACGAGTCATGCTCACCGCGGCATCCAGACCCGGACGAGCGAGAGAAGCTTATCCACGTCGATGGGCTTGGCCATGTAATCATTGGCGCCGGCGGCGATGCAGCGCTCCTGGTCATCGGGCATGGCCTTGGCGGTCAGCATCAGGATCGGCAGCTTGGCCCATTGGGGCTCGCCGCGGATGTGACGGGTCGCCGTCAGGCCGTCCATCACCGGCATCATCACGTCCATCAGCACCAGATCAATGGCGCGGGTCGGATCCCCGGCGGATTGGGCCAGGGCGTCGATCGCCTCCTGGCCGTTGCGGGCGATCTCGACCTGTGCGCCACGGGGCTCCAGGACGTTGCTCAGGGAGTAGACGTTGCGGATATCATCCTCGACGATGAGGATGCGGCGGCCTTCCAGGACGGCGTCACGATTGCGCGCCTTCTGGATCATCTTCTGCTGCTCGGCCGGCAGATTGGACACCACCTGATGCAGGAACAGGGATACCTCGTCGAGCAGGCGCTCGGGCGATTTTGCGCCCTTGATGATGATCGAGCTCGAATAGCGGCGAAGTCTTTGCTCTTCGTCCGCCGAAAGATCATGGCCGGTATAGACGATGACCGGCGGGAAGGCCCTGTCGCTGTCGCGGCTAAGCGTTTCGAGCAGTGAGTAGCCCGAGGCGTCAGGTAGGGACAGGTCCAGCACCATGCAGTCGAAGGTCTGTTGGGCGAGTTGCTCCAGGCATTCGGCCGCCGTTCCGACGCCGATGGTTTCCACATCGCCCGACGACAGCAGCCGGCTGACCGCGTCGCGTTGCACCGGGTCGTCCTCGACGATCAGAACCCGCCGCATCGTGCTGGCTAGTTTGGACTGCAGCGCCTGAAGCACCTCGGCCAGGGCCTCGCGCTTGACCGGCTTGACGAGGTAGCCGATCGCGCCGAGCGACAAGGCGGTCTGGCTATGGTCGCTGGCCGAAACGACATGGATCGGTATGTGCCGGGTGGTCTCGTCCCGCTTGAGGCGATCCAGCACCATCAGGCCCGATTCATCGGGCAGTCCCACGTCCAGAACCACGGCGTTGGGCTTGAACTGCCTGGCAAGCTTCAGGGCCTCTTCGGCGGTGCCGGCCACCAGGCAGTGGAAGCCCAGTTCGCGGGAAAGGTCGCGTACGATTGCGGCGAACGTGTCGTCGTCCTCGACCACCAGCAACACCCGACGCCCCCCGCCGAGCTGTTCGCGATCGTCATCAATGGTCTGACGCAGAGGTTTTGACCGTTTGGGCCGCGCCGGCGCCGGCACGGTCGCGATCTGCGCCGAGGCGCTAGACGGCTGTTCACGCGGACCCAAGAGTGTCGGATCGTAGGTGCGCGGCAGGGTAGCCGTGAAGGTGCTGCCCTGGCCGGCCTGGCTCTCAAGTGTGATAGCGCCGCCCAGGAGGCGTGCGAGTTCTCGCGAGATCGACAGGCCCAGCCCTGTGCCGCCATATTTGCGGCTGATGGTGCCGTCAGCCTGGCGGAAGGCGTCAAAGATGCTCTGCTGCTGCTCGCGCGAAACACCGATGCCGGAATCGATCACCGAGAAGGCGAGACGCTCGGCTCCGGCCGGCGCTATGGCCAGCCGCACGCTGCCCGCTTCGGTGAACTTGAAGGCGTTCGACAACAGGTTCTTGAGGATTTGCTCGAGGCGTTGGCGATCGGTCTCGATGATCAGCGGGCAGTCGTCCGCGACCTGGATCTCGAAATCCAGACCTCGCTCGTTGGCGACCGGCTGGAAGAGTTGGCGCAGATCGCCCGTCAGCCGCGAAAGCGCCAGGCTTTCGGGCCGAATCTCGATGTGGCCCGCCTCGATCTTCGACAGGTCGAGGATATCATTGATCAGGACCAGCAGGTCATTGCCGGACGAGGCGATGGTCTGGGCGAACTTGACTTGGTCGCTCGATAGATTGCCGTTGGGGTTGTCACTGAGCAGCTTGGACAGGATTAGCAGCGAGTTCAGCGGCGTGCGTAGCTCGTGCGACATGTTGGCCAGGAAATCGGACTTGTACTGGCTGGCCTGCGCAAGTTCCCGCGCCTTCAGAGACACCGCCGCGCTAGTGCTCTCCAGTTCGTCGCGCTGCGTTTCCAGCGTCTGGGCTTGCTCTTCCAGCTGACTGTTGGTTTGCTCCAGCTCAACCTGCTGCAGCTCAAGCCGCGCCTGGGATTCCTTAAGCGCCCGACCCTGTTCTTCCAGCTCCTCGTTGGAAACCCGTAATTCCTCACTCTGGACCTGCAGCTCTTCGGCTTGCCGCTGGGTTTCCTCCAGAATGTCCTGAAGTTGGGACCGATAGTGCGCGGACCGCAGGGCGATGCCGATGGAGCCTGCCGCCTCGTCGAGCAAATCCACCATGCGATCGGTGACGGGGTGCAAGAAGCCCAGCTCGATGACGGCGTTGACGACGTCGTCCGCCTGGACTGGGACGAGGATCAGGTGCCTGGGCTTGTCTCGTCCCAGCGCTGAGCCGATAGTCAGATAGCCGTCGGGAACATCGCGGACGATCATGATTCGACGGTCGGCGGCGACCTTGCCCAGCAGCCCTTCCTTGACGGTGAAGCGCACAGGCACGTCGGCGTCGGCAGCAATTCCAAAGGCCGATGCGCGATAGAAGTGCCCCCGCTCGCCCTTGAAAAGCGCGCCGGCCTGGGAGCCGAGATACAGCGACAGGAAGCCGAGGATGCTTTCGGCTAGCTCTTCCACCGACTTGTCGCCCATCATCGCGTCGGAAAGGCCGACCTGGCCCGACTGCAGCCATTCCTGTCGTGCACGGGCCAAGTTGTTACGCCGGATCAGGACGAACACGGCGGCCGTCAACGCCGCGCCGAGCAGGGCGGAAAGCACGCCGCTGATCGTTGCGGTTTCGTAAGCAGTGTCCATCTCGGTCACGCGGCTCAGGCGCAGCCGCTTCTCTTCCGCCCGCATCACATCGAGCTGGTTGCGGATCGCGGTCATCTCGACCTTGCCGCGGTCAGTGGCGACGATGGCCAGCGCCGCCTGCGCGCCCTGGCCGCGCCGCAGAGCAATCGTCTGCTCGAGCTCGGCCAGTTTGGCGCTGATGCGGCGCTGGACCTGGGCAAGGTTGGCCTGCTGGGTGGGGTTTTCCTTCGTGAGCGCATCGATGGCGTCGATGCGCGAAGCAACGGCCGCCGCTGCGGTCTGGTAGGGCTCAAGGTACCGATCGTTGCCCGTCAGGAGGAACCCCCGCTGGCCGGTCTCGGCGTCCTGGATGGTCGAGAAGAGCTCATCGATCGAGATCAGCACCGTGTGGGTGTGCTGGATCCTCGTGCTGTTGATCCGCAAGACTTCGATGTTGTGGTAGGCGATGATCCCGCTGATCAGGAAGAAGGCGAGCACGAGGCCCAGCCCAAGCGCCGTCCATAGTTCAACTTTCGTCCGGCGGGATGGTGCGCCATTCGGTTCGGTCAGCGACATAGGGATCTCAAGGTCGATGGTGTTCGATGCTGGTCGCGCCGCTCGAACGGGAAAGCCGGCGTTCCTAATGGGTTCAGTGCCGGCATGGCGCGCGCAAGCCGGTGATGGTGGGCGCGGAGCTCACCAGATTGTTCAATCCTACGCCTGCTATATCCGGGGCCCAGCGCGGCGGCGCGGCGTCAAACGACACGAAAAACTCGAAAACCACTCGCCCCCCAAGTCCGCGCGCACCAGCGCGTAGAGGCTTGAACGGCGAGGAGCGATTAGGGTTCCAAACAATTTATGATTTATGCTCGCAGCCTTGTCACGGCATGACCTCGCAATCCTAAAGGGTCAGCTCACCCTTCAGCCTGTCGGGCGCCACTTCCGGCAAGTGGCACACCTTAGATAGAAACTCGGGACTCAGATTCCCTTGGCGACCTGTTCAAAGTGCCGAGCAATCCGGCGACCAGGCTGGTCAGGCTTTGGCCTCCCGCCCACGCCGCGCGGAAAAGGACCGCTTCGCGCAAAAATCGTCAGGCAGCGCCGGAGGAGGGCGCTTGTTCAACCTGATCGAGCGATCAGCGATCGTCGCTCCGGACGGCGAGAAATGCCTACCTGCTCGACAGCAAGATTGCGGGCCGAAAAAGCATGCTTTCGCACGCAATCCGCGCTCCTCTGTTTTGCTCGCCATGGCTTTGTTCAGTGCGATGGCGCTCGAATTGAACGAGTGATCGAGAGACTGGCCGCGTGCTCCAGATTTTGCGGCCTGAACTACGATCAGTCTGGTCGCAAGGTTTGGGGTCTGAAATCGCGAAAACGCGGACCGCCGTAGCAGCAAGTCTCGGGGGATCTGAATTTCGCCTAAGGAATATTATCAGAAATAATGGGATTAATGGGCCGGCTGTCGTAATCTTCGACGAAGTCGCGGTCGTGAGGCGCGATGAGCGCGCAAGTGGGGATCTTTTGCTCGTCGACTGTCTGTCAGGCCATGAACCGTAGTCCATCGAACGCGGGCTCGACCCCGGCTGGAAGTCTTTCTGATAAATCTTTGAAATCCAGATCGATATGAAGGTTTGTCAAGATCGCGCGACGCGGTTTGGCACGGGCGATCCATTCCAAAGCGCGCGCGACATGTGCATGGGTGGGATGCGGCGTCCAGCGCAGCGCGTCGACGATCCAGACATCCAGATTGGCCAGCGCCGGCCAGCTGTCTTCCGGGATAGCCACCACGTCGGGCGTATAGGCGACGTCGCCAAAACGGAACCCCACTGAACGGATGTTGCCGTGATCGAGGTCGAAACCGATGACTGGAATTCGATCGCTCGGTCCATCCACGGTCCAGGCTGTTCCATGGGGCGCCAAAGGCTGGGGCTCGCAGATGGCCGGATAGCCCCCGCGCGACTCGAAGATATAGCCGAAGCGCAGCATCAGGCTGTTCCGCGTCGCCTGGTCCATATGCGCGGGAATCCTGCGACGCTGGTTCAGGAAGAACGGTCGCAGATCATCGATGCCATGGGTCTGGTCGGCATGATCGTGGGTAAACAAGGCGGCGTCGATACGCCGGACGCCGGCCGCCACGGCCTGCAGGCGGAAGTCCGGCGAGGTATCGACGACCACCGTGGTGTCGGAGAGCGGGCCGCCCTCTCCTTTTCGTCGGACCAGCAGCGAGCAACGGGTGCGCAGGTTGCGCGGCTCGGCCGGGTCGCAATCGCCCCAGTCGCCATCCGCGCGGGGAACGCCGCCTGAGGAGCCCGAACCGAGGATTGTGAACTCCAGCGGGCCGGTCATGGGCGAGGTATCCGGTCGAACAGCGTGAAGAACGCGTCCTCGGTACGGGCCTCGGTATCGGCCCGGGTCCAGCCTCGGATCTCCCCCAGCTTGTCGACGATATGCGGCAGATAGGCTGGCTCGTTCCGACGTCCCCGCATCGGCATGGGGGCTAGATAGGGGCAGTCGGTTTCGACGATGATCCGGTCTTCGGGCATGTCGCGGATGACCGCCCGCACCTGTTCGGCGGCCTTGAAGGTGGCGATGCCGGAGACGGAGAACCAGGCGCCGAGCGCCGCCATGCGCCCTGCCAGCTCAGGACCGCTGGTATAGCAGTGCATCAGGATCTTGAATGCGCCTTGAGCGTGCTCCTCCTCGAGGATTTGCGCCATGAGCTCATCGGCTTCGCGCGTATGAACCACCAGCGGCAGACCCGTTTGCCGCGCGGCGGCGACGTGGACGCGAAACACCGCCGCTTGAACCTCACGCGGCGACAGATCGTAATGGAAGTCTAAGCCGCATTCGCCGATGCCGATCACCCGAGGGCGCGTCGCGAGGGCGACTAGGGTCTCGACCGACAGGTCGGGGTTCTCCTTGGCTTCATGCGGATGGGTCCCGACCGTGCACCACACGTCCGGCTCCGCCAGGGCGATCGCGTGCACGGCCTCGAAGGACGAGACCTTGTCGCAGATGGTGACCATCAGGCTGATACCGGCTTCGCGGGCCCGGGCGATCACCGCGTCGCGGTCTTCGTCATACTGATGGGCGTGGAGATTGACGTGACTATCGATGAGCATGCGGCTCACATCGCCGTCCTGGCGGCCGCGCGCAAGTCCGCGATGGCGCTCCAGAACACGTCGGCGCGATCCAGATTGATCGCCTCGGCCTCGCCGGGCCAGCGCGATAGGCGCTCCCAGACCGTGGCCCAGCGGTCAAGCACGGTCGAGGACCCGGTGCTGGCCAGGCGCGTCGTCATGGCGTGGACCTGATCGGCGAGCCGCTCGAACAGCAATTCAAAGCGGGCCGCGCCCTCCCCGCCGCGGAAGGTGTCGGCCATGGCCAATAGCGCCGCTTCATCGATCGCCGGCAGCGCCTGCAGGATTTCGCTGGCCGCGTCATCCATGGCCAACCCACCCGCGGCGGCCAGCTGCAGGGCCCTGCCTGGCGCGCCGTGCGCCATGCGCGCCAGGCGTTCAGCGTCACGGTGAGCAAGGTCGGTCACACGCTCAACCATGCTGGTGGCCGCTGCAACGCCTGGCGCCGGCACGACGAGCCGCCGGCAGCGCGAGCGGATGGTCGGCAGCAGTTTTCCTGGTGCGTGGCTGACCAGCAGGATTACGCCGCGCGCTGGCGGCTCCTCCAGCGTCTTCAGCACGGCGTTGGCCGCGTTGACGTTCAGGTCGTCGGCCGCGTCGATGAT
>JAHINZ010000278.1 GCA_018895795.1 Alphaproteobacteria bacterium | reverse complement strand
TCGTTCACCACGACCCACCTGAACCAGGCCGGGGCGCTGATCCACCTCTATGCCGACGGCTCGATCATGCTGAACCACGGCGGGACCGAGATGGGGCAGGGGCTGAACATCAAGATCGCGCAGATCGTCGCCAACGCCTTCCAGGTCGAGATCGGCCGCGTGAAGATTACCTCGACCGTCACCGACAAGGTGCCCAACACCTCGGCCACCGCGGCCTCGTCGGGCGCGGACCTGAACGGTATGGCGGCCCTGAACGCGGCCGAGACCATCAAGGCCCGGCTGGTGGCCTTCGCGGCCCTGAAGTGGGGTTGCGCCGAAGCCGACATCGCCTTCACCCCGCTGGGCCTGAAGGCCGGGGACACGCTGGTGCCGTTCAACGACCTGTGCCGGCAGGCCTATCTGGCTCGGGTCTCGCTATCCTCGACCGGCTTCTACGCCACGCCCAAGATCCATTATGACCGCGCCAGCCATACGGGCCGGCCGTTCTACTATTTCGCCTATGGCGCGGCCTGCAGCGAGGTGATCATCGACACCCTGAGCGGCGAGATGAAGGTCACCCGCACCGACATCCTGCACGATGTGGGCAAGTCGCTGAACCCGGCCATCGACCTGGGCCAGATCGAGGGCGGCTTCATCCAGGGCCTGGGCTGGTTGACCACCGAGGAGCTGGTGTTCGACGATCAGGGCCGTCTGCGCACCCATGCGCCGTCGACCTACAAGATCCCGACGGCGGGCGATCGTCCGGCCCATCTGGACATCCAGCTGTGGGCGGCCGGCCGCAATGTCGAGGCCACGGTCCACCGCTCCAAGGCCGTGGGCGAGCCGCCGCTGATGCTGGCGATCTCGGTGTTTTCGGCCATCACCCGGGCGGTGGCCAGCGTGGCCGACCACACGGTGATGCCGCGCCTGAACGCCCCGGCCACGCCCGAGGCGATCCTGATGGCGGTCGAGGATGTGAAGGCGAGGGCGGCCCGTTGCTGATCCCGCCATTGATCGTCATCCCCCGCTTTATGCGGGGGACCCAAGCCGAGCAGGCCAAGTCCGCTTGGGTCCCCCGGACAAGCCGGGGGATGACGGTATGAACTGGGCTCGCGCCGCCCTGGCGCGCCTCGCCGACAACGACACCGCCGCCCTGGTCACCGTGCTGGCCACCGAGGGCTCGGCGCCGCGCGAGGCCGGGACCAAGATGGTGGTCTGGCAAGGCGGTCAGTCGGGCACGATCGGCGGGGGCAGCCTGGAGCACCAGGCCGCCGACCAGGCGCGCAAGATGCTCAGCGGCTCCCAGGCCGCGTTCGCTATCCAGGACTATCCGCTGGGTCCGTTGCTGGCCCAGTGCTGCGGCGGCCGGGTGCGGTTGTTGATCGAGCGGATCGAGACCGCCAGCCGCGACTGGCTGACCGACGCCGCCCGGCGGATGGACGCGGCCCAACCCTTCGAGGTCCGCACGCGCTTCGAGCCCGGCCTGCTGACCAAGACCATCGCGCCGATCGCCGCCCTGTCCGAAGGCGCGCCGATCAGCCTGGCCGGCGCCGCCGCCACCGCGCGGGGCGCGCGTCCGGGTCTGGGCGACGAACTGGTCGAGCGCAACGACGCGCCGCGGCCGCCCCTGCTGCTGTTCGGCGCGGGTCATGTCGGTCAGGCAGTGGCGCGGGCCTTCGCGCCTTTGCCTTTCAAGCTGTCCTGGTATGACAGCCGCCCGGAGACCGGCGACATCCCCGGCGTCACCGTGGCCGAACCGGCCGAGATGGCGGCCGCCGTCCTGGGCGCGGGCGGCGAGGCCTTCGCCCTGATCTTCACCCATGATCACGCCCTGGATTATGCCCTGGCCTCGGCCGGGCTGGCGGGCGGCGCGGGCTATCTGGGTTTGATCGGCTCGAAGACCAAGCGGGCCCGGTTCATGAGCCGGCTGCGCGACGACGGCTTCTCCGAGGCCGCCCTGACCCGCCTGACCTGCCCGATCGGCCTGCCGGTCCTGAAGAGCAAGGCCCCCGAGGTGATCGCCGTCTCGGTGGCGGCCGACCTGCTGATGCGGCTAGAAGCCGCGCGGATCCGCAATGACGAGGACGCCCATCTTGCAAGCCTATAGGGCGTCGATCCTCCACCTCTTGGAGGATCCGACGAAGAGCGCGGCGGCGGTCGCCTTCCACGCGGACGGCCTGTTGCTGGTCGAGGACGGCCATGTCGTGGCCTGCGGCGACTATGCCGGGCTGTCCGAGCTCGTGGGCGAGACGCCCGTGGAGGACCTGAGCGGCAAGCTGATCACGCCGGGCTTCATCGACACCCACATCCACTTCCCGCAGGTCGACATCATCGCCGCCCATGGCGCGCAACTGCTGGACTGGCTGGAACAGCACACCTTCCCGGCCGAGGCGGCCTTCGCCGATCCGGGCCATGCCGCCGAGGCGGCGCGCTTCTTCGTCGACGAGCTGTTGCGCAACGGCACGACCACGGCCCTGGTGTTCGGCTCGGTGCACAAGGGCTCGGTCGAGGCGCTGTTCCGCGAAGCCCTGGCGCGCGACATGCGGCTGATCGCCGGCAAGGCGCTGATGGATCGCAACGCCCCCGAAGGCCTGACCGACACCGTCGAGACCAGCCGCGCCGACATGGAGAGCCTGATCGCCGACTGGCACGGCAAGGGCCGGCTGGGCTACGCGGTCACCCCGCGCTTCGCGATCAGCTGCAGCGACGACCAACTGACCATGGCCGGCGAGGTGCTGGCGGCCCATCCCGGCGTCTGGATGCAGACCCACCTGGCGGAGAACCCGCGCGAGATCGCCGAGACCGCCGCCCTGTTCCCCGACGCCGCCGACTATCTGGACGTCTATGACCGCCATGGCCTGGTGGGGCCGCGCTCGGTGTTCGCCCACTGCGTTCACCTGCGGGGCGAGGCGTTCGGGCGGCTGGCGGCGGCCGGCTCGGCCATCGCCTTCTGCCCGACCTCCAACCTGTTCCTCGGCTCGGGCCTGTTCCCGTTGGACGAGGCCTGCGCCCACGGCGTCAAGGTCGGGATCGGCACCGATGTCGGGGCGGGGACGACCTTCTCGATCCTCCACACCCTGGGCGAGGCCTATAAGGTGGGTCAGCTGCGCGGCACGGCGCTGGACCCGTTCCACGCCCTCTATCTGGCCACCCTGGGCGGGGCGCGGGCCCTGGATCTGGGCGACAAGATCGGCAATCTGGCGCCGGGCAAGGAGGCCGACTTCCTGGTGCTGGACCTGGCCGCCACGCCGCTGTTGGCCCGCCGCCTGAGCGGCGACCGCAGCCTGGAAAACCGCCTGTTCGCCCTGACCGTGCTGGCCGATGACCGGGTGGTCGAGCGGACCTATCTGGCCGGGGTCCTGCGGCACACACGCTGAAAGTTATCCACAGGGGTGGGGTTGCGGATGCTCCCCCTCTGGGGGAGCTGTCGCGGAGCGACCGAGGGGGCCTTCTCGGCGTTCGCCGCGCTGGCCCCCTCCGGCCCTCCGGGCCACCTCCCCCTAAGGGGAGGATCTCCATCCCCACCCCTTCAGGAATATAATCCCACAAATTCAACAGCTTAAACGAAAACGCACGTTTCTCATCCCCGCCGCTCGAACCGGCCGCATCATGGGGGCATGACACAGATCTCGCCTGACACCTGGTGTGAACGCCTGCAGGGCAAGCTGATGGCCGGCCTTGAGGCCGCCTGGGCCCTGATCGAGCGCGCCGACGACCCCGCCCTGATCAAGAAGGTCCGCGAAAAGGCCCGGCTGATCGGCCAGATGGCCGCCACGGCGCGCCAGATCGTCCTGATGGTCCCGCCCCGGCGGCCGGTGAGCGTGCTGGCGGCCGGCGCGGCCTCCATCCCGGTTCCTGAAGCGTCGGAGCCGCGCCCTGAACGCGGCATCGACCGGTTGAAGGGCGGCCGGCGCGGGCGGTTGTGAGGGGCCACTCGCCCCCTCCGCGCTGACGCGCTCCTCCCCCGGAGGGGGAAGATGAAGCGCGCCGACCTCATCTTCCCCCTCCGGGGGAAGACGATCGCGCAGCGATCCGTAGGGGGCTAGTGGCTCTAACCCCCCGCCATCGTCTCCGCGTACAGCTTCAGCAGCCCCGCCCCGTCCACGGCCACCGTCGCGGCCTGGATCGGCTGGTCGTCCCAGGCGCTGGGGCCGAACAGTTCGCCCTCGACCTTCTGACAGGTCTGGCCCAGGGCCACGCCGTCGGTCACCACCCGCACCGAACCGCGACGCAGCTTGAACAGCGACGGATCGATCACGAAAGCCACGGCGGCGGCGTCGTGAACGCAACAGCCGGTGATGCCGTCGCGGTCGCCATAGAAGGCGGCATAGGGCTTGGAGATGGCGTTCAGGAAGGCGCCCGCCGGACCGGCCGAGGCTTCCAGCGCGTCCATATAGGCCGGCGACATCACCACCTGGGTGGTGACGTCCAGGCTGACGGCGGTCAGGGCCCAGGGGGCGGTGAACACCAGGTCGGCGGCTTCCGGATCGTTCCAGATATTGGCTTCGGCCACGGGGGTGACATTGCCCGGCTTGCCGGCCACGCCGAACGCGCCGCCCATGATCACCACGGCCTTCAGCAAGGTCGCGACCTCGGGATCGGCCTTCAGGGCCAGGGCCAGGTTGGTCAGCGGGCCGACCGCGACCAGGGTCACCTCGCCGGGATATTGCCGGGCCAGGTCGATGATCGCCTGATGGGCCGGCTTGGCCTCGGGCTGGCGCGGGACGTGGTCGCTCAGATCCACGTCGCCCAGGCCGTTCTCGCCGTGCACGAAGGTGGGCGAGGGGTTGCGGGGCCGGACCAGCGGCTTGTCGGTCCCCTGATACACCGGCGCCGAAAGGCCGAACCGGTGCTTCAGATAGAGGGCGTTGCGGGTGGTGGTGTCGATGTCGGCATTGCCGAACACCGTGGTCACGGCCAGCAGGTCCAGGGCCGGGCTGGCCTGGATGAACAACAGCGCCATGGCGTCGTCGATGCCGGGATCGGTGTCGAAAATGATCTTGTGCGTCATGGGCGGGCTCTAACGGTTTTCTTCGGGCGAGGCGAGGCGTTGATCCACGCCGGCCTGCATCAGGGAGACGTGGGCGCAGGCGACCTTCCAGCCGTCCGCCGTGCGGATCCAGGTCTGGCTCTGGCGGCCGATCCGGTCGGAGCCGTCGCGCTGGAACTCGACATGGGCGATGGCGAGGTCGTCGCCGAAGGTGGTGATTTCGGTGCGCAGGCGGGTGCGCGGCGGCGAGCCGCCGGCCCGGCCCAGGCGGAAGGCGGCGATCTGGTCGAAGCCGTAAAGGTTCTCGGCGACGCCCAGCCGCACCGTGTGCGGCGAGGCCCAGAAGGCCCCGTCCAGGGCCGCGACGTCATTGGCCATCAGGGCGGCTTCATAGGCGTCGACGGCTTCGGCGACCTGGGCGAGGGTCACGGGATTGTTGAGGATCATTGGCCGGCCTCCGGCGGGTGGGCGGCGACGACGCCCAGACGCTGCAGCTTCAGACCGGCGGCCAGGGCCAGGTCCTC
>JAHINZ010000277.1 GCA_018895795.1 Alphaproteobacteria bacterium | reverse complement strand
CTGACCGATATAGATCGTGTTGATCTCGGGGGTCTTGGCGTCGGGATAGATATCCAGCGAGAACACGTCGCCGCCGAAGCCGCCATGGGCGCGGCCCATGGCCAGGGCGAAGTCGCTCTTGGACTTGACCGCGGCGATCACGGCCAGGTCGGCCTTCAACGGCTGGTCGTCCAGCGCCTCGACGCGGGCCTCGTCGGTGAAGCTCTTGTACAGTCCGCCGATCTGGGTCGAGGCGTCGGCCGTTTCGATCAGGGTGCGAAGTTGGTCCTGCGAGCGGTTATAGACATCATAGCCGACGCCGGCCGACGGCTGATCGGCCGGGATCTGGGTCTTGGCTTCCCACGCGCCGTTGGCGTAGCGGTTGAAATCGGTGCCCGGCGTGACCGAGGTGTCGCGCGCGGTCAGGTCGACGCCCCACGCGCCGTACATTGGCTTGGCTTCGGCGGCGAAGGCGGTCGGCGCCGCCAGGCAAAGAGCGGCGGCGGAAGCGGCGGCCAGCAAAACAAGACGCATTTCAGATATCTCCCCAAGGAGGCCGGATGCTGCCCCAAGTGTGGGCGGAACGCAGATGAAAAGGCTGTAATGTACGGCGCGAGGTCAGCTAGGCGAGATATTGTCGCAAAACGCCCCAGGCCGCCGCCTTCTCCGCCAAGCTTCGCGCCGCATGGGCCGGGCTGGAAGACGGGAGGGCCGCCATCGCGATCCGGTCGCCCGCCGGCGCCAGAAGCCGCAAACTCAGCTTCGCCGCGGTCGCGCCGTTGAAACCGACGGCGCGCAAGGCGGGCAGGCCCTGGACCAGGGCGAGCAGGTCATTGGCCTTGGGATCCAAGATCGCCGAGTCCAGGCTGCCGCGGCGCTCGGCGTCGGCGACCACGTCCCACAGGCCTACGCCGCAGGCGCGCAGGGTCGACAGGCGATCGTCGTAGGGCAGGGCGACCAGATCTTCATCCAGCACGGTCTC
Source organism: Alphaproteobacteria bacterium (assembly GCA_018895795.1). Classification (GTDB taxonomy): domain Bacteria; phylum Pseudomonadota; class Alphaproteobacteria; order Caulobacterales; family Caulobacteraceae; genus Caulobacter. Next base: position 13,832 of record JAHINZ010000277.1, on the reverse strand, counting down.
CAGCAAGCGCCAGAAGGCGTTGCGAGGGTTGCCGTAGTATTGGCCGGCGGCCAGGGAGGCCTCGCCGGGCAGGCTGCCCAGGATCAGGACCCGCGTGTGGTCATCAACCACCGGCGGGAAGCCGCGCTTGCGCTCAGGCGCCATTGGGCGGGTCGTTCCGCAGCCAGCCGGTGACGGTCAGGCGCGGCGCGCCGGCATAGGGCGCGACCGGCGCCACCGAGTGTTTGCGCGGCACCTTGAACAGGGTCAGCACATTGAAGGCCGGGGCGAAGCCGCGCTCGACGTCGCCGGCCTCGTCATGGAACAGCAGCTGGCCGCCCCAGTCGGGCCGCCAGTGACGGGTCAGGCCCAGGGTATAGGCGGCCAGGCGCTCGCCGACGCCCGTGTCATCATGCAGGGTCAGGAAGTCAGCGGGACGATAGAGGGTGGCCTGGGCGTCGACCTTGGTGATCGAGGTCTCGCCGGTCACCGCCGCGCCGAAAGCGATCATCTCCGGACCGTTGAGAAAGGCCGTCAGGGCGTGGATCGGATGGCCGGGGTCGCGGCCTTCGACGAAGGCGTTGATCATCGGATAGCCCAGATAGACATAGGCGAACCCCGTTCGGGCCCGCAGGGTGGCGGCGTGCAGTCGACCGGCCACGGCGTCGGGGCCCAGCTCGGCCCGGCGCGGGCGGCTCAGAACGTCCGCGCCGCCGGTCTCGGTGGAGCAGATCACATCCCAGTCGATCGTCTGTTCCAGGATCCCGGCGAGGCGGTCGACGACCTGCGGCTCGAAGACGTCGGGGATGCGAACCATCCCGTCGCGCGCATAGGCCGGCGCGAAGGCCGCCGGATCCAGCGCCGGATTGAGGCGAAGGACCGGCGCGTCGCTCATGGTCAGCCCTGCTCGCCGAACACGCGCCTGAAGATCACGTCGACATTCTTGGTGTGGTAGCCGTAGTCGAACAGCGCCTCGAGCGCCGTGTCCGACAGGGCCTTGGAGACCACGGGGTCGGCCTTGAGGAAGTCGATGAACCGACCCTCGCCGCGCCACACCTTCATCGAATTGCCCTGCACGGCGGCATAGGCGTCCTCTCTGGAGACGCCCTCCTGGGTCAGGGCCAGCATGACCCGCTGCGAGAACACCAGGCCCCCCAGCTTGTCGAGGTTCTTGGCCATGTTCCCGGGATAGATGTTGAAGCGTTCGATGACGCTGGCCATGCGGCGCAGGGCGAAGTCGAGGTGGACGGTGGCGTCCGGCCCGATGCCGCGCTCGACCGACGAGTGGCTGATGTCGCGCTCATGCCAGAGGGCGACGTTTTCCAGGGCCGGCGTCACGGCCGAGCGGACTAAGCGGGCCAGACCGGTGAGGTTCTCGGTCAGGATCGGGTTGCGCTTGTGCGGCATCGCGCTCGAGCCCTTTTGGCCGACCTCGAACGGCTCTTCGGCCTCCAGCACTTCGGTGCGCTGCAGGTGGCGGATCTCGGTGGCCAGACGCTCGATCGACGAGGCGACCACGCCCAGGGCGCAGAAATAGGCGGCGTGACGGTCGCGCGGGATGACCTGGGTCGAGACCGGTTCGACGGTCAGGCCCATCATCTTGGCCACGTGCTCTTCGACGCGCGGATCGACATTGGCGAAGGTGCCGACGGCGCCGCTGATCGCGCAGGTGGCGATCTCGAACTTGGCCATCGCCAGGCGCTCCTTGGCGCGCTGGAACTCGGCGTAGTAGCCGGCGAGCTTGAGGCCGAAGGTGATCGGTTCGGCGTGGATGCCGTGGCTGCGGCCGACGCAGACGGTCATCTTGTGCTCGAGCGCCCGGCGCTTCAGCGCCGCCAGCAGCAGGTCGACGCCGTCGATCAGCAGGTCGGTGGAGCGCGACAGCTGCACGGCGAAACAGGTGTCCAGCACGTCGCTGCTGGTCATGCCCTGGTGCAGGAAGCGGGCCTCGGGGCCGACGATTTCCGACACGTGGGTCAGGAAGGCGATGACGTCGTGCTTGGTGACGCGCTCGATCTCGTCGATGCGGTCGCTGTCCCAGACCGCGTCGCGGCCCTTTTCCCAGATCGTCTGGGCCGACAGCTTGGGGATCACCCCCAGCTCGGCCATGGCGTCGGCGGCGTGGGCCTCGATCTCGAACCAGATCTTGTACTTGGTCTGGCTGGACCAGATGGCGGCGGCTTCGGGGCGGGCGTAGCGGCTGATCATGGACCGGGCGTTTCGGCCGGACGGCCCCGCGAGTCAAGCCTGTTGGCCGGCGCGGGCCGGACAAAAGAACGGCCGCCTTCCAGGAGGAGAAGGCGGCCGAGTCATTGGGAGGAAACGCCCTGGAAGGGCAAAACTCATATAGCCCAGCTTCGATGGTTTGACAACGTTGTCATGAAAATTAATTCTCTCGGCAGTGAATAGCCGGAAACAACAAGGGAGACGGGCGCGAACCCGTCTCCCGCGATGACTGTCTAGGGGCCGGCTTGGACCCTGGATCAGGGCTTCTTGGCGGCCTGGACCTCGATCTCGACCAGCATGCCGGGCATCACCAGCGAGGCCACCTGGCTGGTGACCCGCGAAGGCTTGTTGGGCTGCTCGGCGGTGCCGAAGAAGGTCTTGTAGGCCTCCATCATGCCGGCGAAGTCCATCTTGCCGTCTTTGGCGGGATCGCCGACCAGAAGCACGCGCATCATCACCACATCGCCCATGGTCGCGCCTTGCGTCTTCAGCGCGTCCTGGATGCGGGTCAGCACGCCCAGGGTCTGGGTCTTGGTGTCGCCGAACATGGCCACCCCGGTCGCCGCCTTGTCCACCACCGGCGGGGTCATGCCGCTGACATAGATCGTCGCGTATCCCGGGGGCACGGTCACCACGCTGGCGATGGCCGACTTGGGATCGCCGCCGCGGACGATGTCCTGGGCCGAGGCGGCGCCGGCGAGACCGGCGGCGATAGCCAGGCCGGCGGCAAGGGTTGCGAAACGGGTCATGGTCTTCTCCTTGAAGGGGTCGATCAGTGGGCTTGCAGGCCGCGGGCCTTGGGCGGGGCCTTGCGGATCTTGGCGATATCAGCGGCGGTCACGGGCGCGCCCTTGTTGCCCCAGGACGAGCGGGCATAGGTCAGGATTCCCGCCAGATCGGCGTCGCTGAGGTCGTCCTTGAACGCGGGCATGCCCGCGCGGCCATTGAGCACCGTGGTGGTCAGCAGCGTGGGGTCGCCCTGCACCAGGGCCGAGCCGGCCAGGGCCGGGAACGCGCCCTTGATCCCCTTGCCGGTCGGCTGGTGGCAGGCCGAGCAGTTGTCCATGAACAGGCTCTGAGGCGGCGGGCCAGCCAAGGCCGTGGCCGGGACCGCCACGGCGGCGATCAGGGAGATCAGGGTGAAACGGGAAGCAAAACTCATCGGGTCCTCGGGTCTCAGGCCTGTTGCACGCGGGCGTGGATCTTGGCGATCTGTTGCCAGGCGGACTCGATCGCCCCCGCCTGCCAGCCGCCAAGATAGCTGAGGTGTTCGCCCGCGAGATAGAGGCGACCGTCGGGTTCGCACAGAACCGGATAGGCGTCCTTGCGACCGTCCTGGCTCCACTCGGCCCAACCGCCCAGATTGTACTCGGCCAGGTGCCACGAGAACGAGAAGGCGGACTCGAAGCTGTCGGTATATTCGGGGAAGACCTTCTGGCCGCCGGCCAAAGCGAAGGCCGCGCGCTCGGCCGGGGTCTTCATGCTGACCTTCACGGCCTCGCCGCCGAACGCATAGTAGCCCAGCAGCACGCCCTTGTCGCTTTGCCAGCCGGTGGAGGGCAGGGTGATCGTGCCGATCCCGGGCATGTCATTGTAGATATGGCCGCCGTAGATGTGGTGCTTCTCTTCCCAGAACCGGGTCTTCATCTGCAGGCCGATCTTGTTGACCGGCGCATACGAGACCTTCTCCATCGCCGCCTTGAACGGCTTGGAGGCGTCCAGATCGATCTGTTTGAGCACGCTGAGCGGGATGGTGCAGAGGCAGTAGTCGGCCTCGATCTCGCCGGTCTCGCCGAAGGCGTCCTTGTAGGCGATCTTCACGCCCTTGCCGTTCTGCTTGATCTTCTGAACCACCGTCGAGTAGCGGATCATCGCGCCGACATGCTTCTCGAAGCCCGCGGCGATCCGGTCCATGCCGCCGATCGGCTGCAGCATGGTGCGCTGCTGCTCATAGCCGCTGACCGAGGTCAGGACGCGCCAGGCCTTGCTGTCGAGGACGTCCTTGAAGGCGAAGGGCGGCAGTTCCTTGCCGGGACCCGGATCGACCCCGGCGCCGGGATGCACCGAAAAGCCGCGTCCCTCCGTGCCCGTATAGGCCAGGTCCTTGGGCGACAGGCGGCCCTCATTGATCATGTAGGCGATGAAGGTCTCGCGATCGGCCGGCGACAGGGCGGCGTCCAGGTCGCCCTTGCTGGCGGCCTTGGCGATCAGTTCGGCGGCGTAGCCGCGCGCGTCGGCGGCGATTTCGCCCTTGCGAACCGGCTTGCCGGCCAGTGGGCCCTTGCCCTTCTCGAAATAGACATAGGCCGCGTCATTGTCGTTGACGAAGCTTTCCAGCAGCACGCCAAACAGCTTGGTGTAGTGCAGGGTCGAGCGGTGGTGATACGGGATCCGCCAGGGGCCGTGGTTGATATAGAGGCCTTCGTCGAAGTCGCAGGTCTGTTCGTGGCCGATCAGGTCGGTGTGCTGGAAGCCCTTGCGCGCCGTCTGGCAGCGGCCGCCGGCGAAGGACCGCGCTTCCAGGATCTGCACCTGATAGCCGGCCTTGCTCAGTTCATAGGCGGCGGTCATGCCCGCCAGGCCCGCGCCGAGGATGACGATCTTGGCGCCCTTGGCGCCGCCCGTCAGTTCCGGCGGCAGTTCGGTGGCCGAGGCCATGCCAAAGCCCAGGGCGTCCATGCCCGAAAGCGCCAGGGAAATGCCGCCGACGGCCGCCAGGCCCTCGAAAAACCGCCGCCGGGTCAGAACGCCGCCCGTCGTCGCGCCTGCATACGTGTCCATGAAGTTCGCCCGCTTTAAGAAGACCCCGACGCTTTTCTGAATGCCCGCGCCACCGCTGGCGCCGCGCGCATGTCGCCTCGGTCGAACGCGTCTCCGCCGAGGTCCTGAGTATCACGAAATTTCAAGGCCGAAGGCGCAACCCGATTTCGGATAGGGTGTGATCTGACATGTCAGATCCCCTCTGGATGCTCCCCCCTTGGGCGCCGTGGGCGCCGCCTGTTCGAACCATGGGCGGGGCGAAGAGATCGCGGCGGCGCGGCGGAATCGGTCTTCCGTGATCGCGCTTTCGGCGCCGAAGGAGTCGGTATGAGCCCTGAACCCTCTTCGCTTCGTCTCCGGCTCGCGCGGCCCGAGGACATGCCGGCGCTGTCTACCCTGATGAACGCCGCGATCGGCCGGCTGCTGACGCCGTTTCTGCCGCCGGAGGGCGTGAAGGCGTCGTTCGAGATCATGGGGCTGGACACCCAGCTGATCGCCGACGGGAGCTATTTCGTGGTCGAGGATGGCGACGAGATCGCAGGGTGCGGCGGCTGGAGCCGGCGGGCCACGCTGTTTGGCGGCGATCATTCGGCTGGGCGCGATGCCGCCCTGCTGGATCCGGCCACGGATGCGGCGCGGGTGCGGGCGATGTACACCCACCCCGACCACACGCGCAAAGGCGTGGGCCGTCTTGTGCTGCGGGCTTGCGAAGCGGCGGCGGCGGCGGAGGGCTTCACCCGCTGCGAACTGGCCGCGACCCTGGGGGGCGAGCCGCTGTATCGCGCCTGCGGTTACCAGGACATCGCGCCGTTCACGGCCATGACCTCCGGCGGCTATGCGGTGCCGCTGATCCGGATGGGCAAGGCGCTGGGGCGCTGACGCGGTCGGCGTTGGCGGCGCGACCGCAAACGAAAAGGGCCAGGCTTTCGCCTGGCCCTTCCGTGTTGTCTGGATCTTGGCTCTAGAAGGTGGCCGAGATCTTGGCGTACCAGAAGCCGCCTTGCCAATCGACGATCGAGTCCGAGCGATAGAGGCGGCCGTTGGTGGCCGACTCGCCGGTCTTGTCGGGATCGGGATAGTTGGCGAACAGGTTCCGGGCGCCCACGGCGACCGAATAGGTGTCGGTCGCCTTGTAGGTGATTTCCGTGTCGAACATCAGTTCCGGATCCCACGACTGGATCACCGGATTGCTGACGCTGAACATGTTCTTGTAGGGGCCATAGATGTTGGCGCGGCCCAGGATCTTGAACTTGCCGATCTCGTGGGTGGCCGACAGCGTGCTCCTCCAGCGCGGCGCGGCGTGCTTGAAGTCATAGACCGCTTCGCCGTCGAAGAAGCTGTAGGTCGCGCCGGACGAATTGGCCGTCGGCTTGTTGACCTTGTCGATGACGAAGCTGTTCCAGTTGCCGCTGGCCGTGAAGCTGGTCGACTGACCATTTTCCCAGTTCTTCTTGTAGGTGGCGACGACGTCGACGCCGAAGGTCTTGGAGTCGAAGGCGTTCTGGAAGAACTGCACCTGGCCGATGGTGTCCGCGCCCGGGATGGCCGCGGCGATCAGGGCGGCCTTGATCGACGGGGTCACCGTGATCGCGCTGGTCGCGTAGAACTGGTCCTTGATGGCGATGCTGTAGAGGTCGACGGTCAGGCTCAGGCCGTCAAACAGCGAGGCGGTGAAGCCGGCCGCCAGGTTGAACGACTTTTCAGGCTTCAGCGCCTTGGCGCCCATGTATTGGGCCACCGGGTTGGTCGCCGGGAACAGGCCCGAGGCGATGATCGCGCCGTTCTCAACCCGCGTCGAAACGTTGGTGGTGAACAACTGACCGGGGGTGGGGGCGCGGAAGCCCGAACCGGCCGAGGCGCGGATGCCGAACGAGTCGTTGATCTTGTACTGGGTGGCGACCTTGCCGTTCCAGGTGCTGCCGAAGTCCGAGAAGTGCTCGCCGCGCACGGCGCCGTCCAGGAACCAGGCCTCGGTGACATTGGCCGAGGCTTCGGCATAGGCGGCGTAGGAGTCGCGGGTCAGCTTGCCCGAATAGGACGGCGGATTGCCTGGGAAGCCGTTGGAACCGACGCCCAGGGCGTTGTAGGTCGGATCGATGCCGGCGAAGCCGTCCGTGGCGTCGGACTTGTAGTTGGCGCAGTTCAGACCGGCCGTGGCGGGCAGGGCCAGACCCGCGGCGGTGGCCGTGTGGGTGGTGGTGTTACAGAAGCCATAGGCGTTGGGAACGGCATAGGTCCCGGCGGTGTAGGACGCCTTATCGCCCGGGGTGATCTCGTAGCCTTCCTTGCGGTATTCGGCGCCGAAATTGATCGTGACCGGGGTGCTGATGCCGGCCAGCGCCCAGTCATAGGCGAAGTCGGCATTGGCGGCGGATTCGGTCGAGATCAGCGAGCCGTCATAGAACTTCTTCGGCGAGGCCGGACCCATGGACGGGTTGACCGTGTCCCAGATCGAATAGGCGATCTTGTCGGTGCCGTAACGACCGCTCAGATCGTAGGTGACGCCGCTGCTGAGCTTGCCCTTCAGGCCGCCGGCCAGGCTGTAGTCGGTGACGTCGCCGCCGAACATCGGCGTGAAGCCGGCCGGGAAGATCGAGCTGAACAGGAAGGTGCTGCCGTCCTGAAGGCGGATCGGCGTGGCGTTGACCGCGTTGCTGACCGGCGGACGATAGTTGAAGTACTCGGTCGCGCTGCTCTTGGAGTAGTTGGCGAAGGCATAGACCGACATCGTGTCGGTGATGTCGTAGCCGGCATTGACCACGCCCCTCAGGGCTTTGGCGTCAGGCTGACCCCATTTTTGCACATAGTCGTGGATCAGGGCGCCGTAGGCCGGATTGGTCGCGGCGTAGTCGGCCACGCAGAAGCCCGCCGACTGGTTCGGGATGCCCTTGTTGCAGTACTGCTTGCCGCGGTTGACCTGGTTCTGGCTGGTATATTCGAAGGTGCTGTTGACGAAGCCCTTGTCGCCGATCGGCAGACCCAGATTGCCGGTGATCATCACGTCTTCGCCGTCGCCCAGATAGAACTGGCCGTACTGCGCCACCAGCGAACCGCCGCTGGGGCTGTCCTTCAGCTGGAAGTCGATGACGCCGGCGATGGCGTCCGAACCGTATTGCGCGCCGGCGCCGTCACGGGTGACGACGACGTTCTTGAGGGCCGAGGCGGGAATGGTGGCGGCGTCGGGCGCCTGCGAGCCGGTGCCGCCGATGCTGACCAGGGCTGAACGGTGCCGGCGCTTGCCGTTGACCATGAACAGGGTCTTGTCGGTTGGCAGGCCGCGCAGGCTGGCGGGTCGGACGAAGGTCGCGCCGTCCGAGATCGGTTCGCGGGCCAGGGTGTAGGACGGGACGAGCGACTTGAGAATGTCGTTGGTGTCGGTAAAGGCCGCGGACTTCAGGTCGCCTTCGCTGAACGAGTCCACGGGAACGGCCGAGTCCAGAACAGTGCGGGGCTTGCCGCGCGCCGTGACGACCAGGGTGTCGATTTCGGAAACAGTGTCGGCCGCGGGATCCGCCGGCGCATCGGCGGCGAACGCCGAGACTGAATATCCTAGAGTAACGCACATCGCAGAAATGCCTGCGAGCAGAGTCGTCTTAAAGTGCCGATTCATAAAGAGCCCCCTCGTGTTGTTCTTCAATTCAAGATTGATTCACCCTCCACGACGTTTATCTCCCGATCTTTTCTTATTTTTGATAATGACGCGAATTTCGCACGGACTTTTCCGGCGAATTCAGCGTGGTGCGAAGATGTCGGGTTCGGCAATGGGGGCGGCGTCAAGAAGTCGTCACAAGCGCGCGCGACGGCCTCGGCGCCCCTTTGGGGAGCGTCGAGACCGCATTTTTAGGCAGAACGGAGCTCTCTGAAGGCGCGGCGGGCCGCGCCTGACGCGGCGTAATCAGGCCACGAGGCGGTGGGCGACCGGCTCTGCCGCCTCGGATTCAAACAGATCATAGGCGTCTTCCCAGGCGGCCAGACGCGAGTCGCGCCGTTCGGCGTCGTCGATGACCCGGATGATCTGATCCTCGCGGTCATTCCAGACCAGGCCCAGATCCACCACGCGTTCGGCGTCCCGGCCCAGCAGAAGAATGACGTCGGCGCGGGCGGCGCGCTCGGCGCTGATGCGCATCAAAGTGCGGCCGGCGCCCAGGTCCCGGTGGATGTCCGCGAAGGCCAGCACGGCCGAGATCATCGGGGCGTTGACGGGGGCGATGGCCCAGGCGGGGCAGGCGAAACGGGACATGAGCGTCTCCTTGATGTGGACCGCACCTGTTTGCGCGTGCTCTGCGCCAGAATCGGTCGTATGGAGAACGTATGAGGCACGAAAAAGCTGCACGGCTCCTGGATCTGGCCCGGATGTTGGCCGGATCGGCCGAGGGCCTGACCCTGGATGAGATGGCCCGGGCCCTGGACGTGGGCCGGCGGACGGCCGAGCGCATGCGCGACGCGGTCTGGGCCGCCTTTCCCCAGATGGAGGTGGTCGAAGACCCGCCCACCCGGCGGTTTCGTATCCCGGCCGGTCTGGACGGTCTGTTCCAGACCCCGACCGCCGAGGAGTTGGCGGCGCTGCGGACGGCGGCGGACTCCTACAAGGCCTCGGGCGCCGAGGGGCGGGCCTCGTCGCTGTTCGCGCTTGAGCGCAAGCTGCTGTCGGCCCTGCGCGGCGCGGCGCGGCGCAAGGTGGCCCCGGATGTCGAGGCCCTGGTCCAGGCCGAGACCATCGCCGTCCACGCCGGGCCGCGCCCCTATGAGGACGAGACCGCCCTGGCCGCGATCCGTACGGCGATCAAGGGGCTCAGCGCCCTGGCGTTCCGCTATGACGGCGGCAGCACGCCGGGCCGCACCCGCGAGGTGACGCCGCTGGGCATTCTGTTCGCGCGCAGCAACTATCTGGTGGCGCTGGAGGGCGACGATCCGCGCCCGCGCTCCTGGCGGCTGGACAAGATGAAGGCCCTGCGGGTGCTGGACCGCGCCGCCCCGCCGCCGGAAGACTTCTCCCTGCAGGCCTTCGCCGACGAGAGCTTCGGCATCTATCATGGGGCCGTCGAGGACGTGGTGTTGCGTATCCGGCCCGATCGGGCCGAGGACGCGATGCGCTGGCGGTTCCATGCCAGCCAGATCGTGCGGCCCGAGCCCGACGGCTCGGTGATCGTGGCGTTCCGCGCCGCCGGCATGCTGGAACTGGCCTGGCACCTGTTCACCTGGGGCGACGGGGTCGAGATCGTCTCGCCGCCCAGCCTGCGCCAGATCATGGTCGAGGAACTGCGGCGGGCCTTGGCCGCCCATGATAGAGCAGGCGCTGTTGCCGGGAGTCCGCGCCAGACATGAACTATCGCCACGCCTATCACGCGGGAAACTTCGCCGACCTGCAGAAGCACGCCATCCTGCTGGCCTTGCTGGAGACGCTGAAAACCCAGAGCCCGGCCCTGTCGGTGATCGACACCCACGCCGGCGCCGGCGGCTATGACCTGAGCGGCGAGATGGCCCGGCGGTCGGGCGAGGCCGAGGCGGGGATCTTCCGGCTGTTGTCATCGACCGACGCGCCGGCGGTGTTCGCGCCCCTGGTGGCGGCCGTTCGCGCCCTGAACCGCGGGGCCGATGGGCCGCTCTATCCCGGCTCGCCGCTGCTGATCGCGGGGGCGCTGCGTCGCGAGGATCGCTATGTCGCCTGCGAACTGCGCGAGGACGACTTCGAGCTGTTGCGGCGCTCTCTGGCGCCCTACGCCTTCGCCCAGGCCCTGCGCGTCGATGGCTATGACGCCGTGTTGACCAAGGGGGGGCGGGGAGGGCGGCCCTTCATCCTTATCGACCCGCCTTTCGAGCGGCCCGATGACTATGCCCGCATCGTCGAGGTCACCCGTCAGGCCTTGCGCCAGGACCCGGCCGCCGTGCTGGCGGTCTGGACGCCGCTGAAGGACCTGGAGACCTTCGACGCCTTCATCCGCGGGCTGGAAACCGTCACGGACGACGCCCTGATCGCCGAGGTCCGACTTCGGCCCTTGCTGGACCCCATGAAGATGAACGGCAGCGCCATGGTCCTGGTCGGGGCCCCGCGCGAGGTTGAATCCGCCGTGCGGGCGGCCACCGACTGGATCGTCGAACGCCTTGGTCAAAAGGGCGGCGCGGCGCGGGTGTGGCGCACCGGGGCGTGACCGGACCGGCGCCGAGCTTTGGCGAAGCCTTGCGGGTCTGGCTGAAGATCGGCTGCCTGGGCTTTGGCGGTCCCGCCGGTCAGATCGCCCTGCTGCACAAGGCCGTCGTCGAGGACAAGGCCTGGGTCGATGAGGCCGAGTTCGCGCATGGCTTGAGCTTTTGCATGCTGTTGCCGGGCCCCGAGGCCCAGCAGCTCGCCGTCTGGCTGGGGTGGCGGCTGCACGGCGTGCGCGGCGGCGTGGCGGCGGGGCTGTTGTTCGTGCTGCCGGGCCTGGCGATCATGCTGGCCCTGTCGGCGCTTTACGTCGTTCACGGACGATCGGAATGGGCCGGGCCGGTGCTGCTGGGCCTCAAGGCGGCCGTCGTCGCCCTGGTGGCCCAGGCGCTGGTGCGGATCGGCGGCCGGATCCTGCGCGACGGCGCGGGCCTGCTGGTCGCCGTCGCGGCCTTCATCCTGTTGAGCTTCACCAGCGCGCCGTTCCCCCTGCTGATCCTGGCGGCCGGCACGGTGGGTTGGCTGCTGGGCGGCGGGGCGACGGTCGAGGTCGCGAGGATCGACCAGACCCGGCGTCGCGGCGCCCTGAAGACCGCCTTGATCTGCCTGGTCCTATGGCTCGCCCCCGTCGCGGCGGCCTGGGGACTGGCGCCGGGCTCGGTCATCGCCCGCATGGGCGCGGTGTTCAGCGGCCTGGCGGTGGTCAGTTTCGGCGGCGCCTACGCCGCTCTGGCCTATTTGGGGCAGGCCGCTTCCGCCCAGGGCTGGCTGACCCCCACCCAGATGCTCGACGGCCTGGGACTGGCCGAGACGACGCCGGGGCCCCTGGTGCTGGTGTTCACCTTCGTGGGGTTCGTGGGCGCCTATCAGGCGTCGTCGCCGCCCTGGGCCTGGCTGGCGGGCCTGATCGGCGGGCTGATGGCCGCCTGGACCACGTTCGCGCCGTCGTTTCTATGGATCTTCGCCGGCGGCGGCCTGATGGAACGCCTGCGCGGCCGACCGCGCCCGGCCCGCGCCCTGGCCATGATCTCGGCCGCCGCCGTGGGGGTGATCGCCCAACTCGCGGTCTGGTTCGCCACGCACCTGCTGTTTCGGGCGGGCGGGACGATCGCCTGGGGGCCGTTGCGCGCGACGATCCCCGCGCCCGCCAGCCTGGACATTGTCGCCCTGGGTTTGACGCTTCTGGCCCTGGGCCTGACCTTCGCCCTGCGTCTGCCCGTCCTGGCGCTGGTGGCGGTGATGACCTTGGCGGCGCTCGCCCTGACGGTCGCCGGATTAGGTTAACCTAGAGGCAACATTTTGCACTTGCGAGCGCGAGATCTGTGTTATGCTGCATTGCACAATCGCAGTTTCCGGAGCGAACGCCATGGCTTCCACCCTGCCTGTCCTTGCTAACTTGAAAACCCGTCCGGTCAACCCGGAAGCGGCGCCCTATCTGATGGTCGGCGCCGTCTCGCCGCTGTGGCTGATGTTCGGCGGCGCCGCCGCCGCCGGGGCCACCTGGTGGTGGTGGGCGTCGCGCTGGCGTCAGGCGGTCAATCTTGAAGCGATCAGCGCCCTGGCCCCCGAGCCGCTGGCGCCGCCCGTCGAAGCCTGGGTCGAGCCCGTCGCCGAATTTGTCGTTGAACCGGCCCAGGACCTGGCCGCCGAAGTTCTGACCCAGCCGCTCGAGATTGTCGCCGAGGCGACCATCGAGACCCTTTACGCCGTGGTGTCCGCCGGCGAGGTCGTGGCCGAGTCGATGGTTGAGGCGATGGTTGAGGTCGTTGAAACCGCCGAGCCTGTCGAAACCGTGGAGCTTGTCGCGGCGGTCGAACCGGCTGCCCCCGAGCTCGCGCCGCCGGTCGAAATGGCCGCGGCGCTCGAACCTTCGCTCGCGCTTGAGGCCCCCATCGAGGCCCAAGTCGAGGTCGCCGTAGAGGTAGACAAGGCGGTCGAAGACGACCTGACCCGCGTCGTCGGCATCGGTCCCAAGCTGGCCGCGTCGCTGGGCGAGCTGGGCGTGACCCGCTTCAGCCAGATCGCCGCCTGGACCGCTGAGGATCTGCAGTCAATCGACCAACTTCTGGGTTTGAAGGGCCGCGCCGATCGCGACGCCTGGGTGGCCCAGGCCAAGCGATTCGTGGTTCCGGAAGCCTAGCGTCGCCACGCGCGGGTCGGTCTTTCGGTTTCCAGGCCAATCGTCCCGTTTGCGCGGCCTAGACGAGACGGACGCTGAGCCCGGCGTCCGTTTTTGGCTGTCATGGCTGAGCCAGGCCCTTGTTGTTCTGAAATATTGCGTTGCGCACTTTCATGTCGCGCGATGATGCAACTGCGTGCCGAATGTCACACCGTGGCGGAATTGCGTCAGAAAGGCGACGGCAGCGTTGCGGCGCGGCGTCAGAACGGCTCTCTTCCGGAAAGTAGGTGAACATCGCGCGCTTGGCATGTCGAAGCGGTTGAGTTTGCCGGTGTAAGCCGAAACACAGGGGCGTTATCTGCAATGTCAAACCATCGTAAACATCTTCTGGCCTCCACCGTCATCGCGGGCCTGGCCGTCGGCGCCTTGGCGCCGGCCGTGGCGCTCGCCCAAGCCGCCGCGCCTCTGACCACGACGGACGAGAAGGCCGCGGCCGCGTCGAACGAGATCGAGGCCCTGATCGTCACCGGGTCGCGCATCAAGCGCAGCGCCTTCAACAGCCCCGATCCGATTCAGGTGATCAGCGCCGAGCAAGGCCAGCTG
>JAHINZ010000276.1 GCA_018895795.1 Alphaproteobacteria bacterium | reverse complement strand
TCCGAGGATATCCGCGATCTGGTGTCGCGACGACCTGACCTGGCCCAGCTTGGCGGCGAACGGAGGCTCTGAACCGCGATGACCAAGATCGTTCTGCGAGACCTTGTCGAAGCCGACCGCGCCCGGATCCTCGCCTGGCGCAACAGCCCGGAGGTCGCGGCGTATATGTACACCGACCGTCCGATCACGGCCGCCGAGCATGATCGCTGGTTCGACGGCCTGGCCGGCGACGCCCGCCGTCACTACTGGATCATCGAGGTCAATGCCGAGCCCGTCGGCCTGGCCAATCTGGCCAATATCGACCGTGTCCTGGGTCGCTGCGACTGGGCCTATTATCTGGCCAGCCCCTCGGTTCGCGGACTGGGCGCTGGCTCGTTTGTCGAGTTCTGGGTGATCGACTACGTCTTCAACACCCTGGGCCTGCGCAAGCTGTGGTGCGAAGTCCTGCTGTCCAACGCGGCGGTCTGGGGCCTGCACCTGAAGCACGGCTTCGAACGCGAGGCCCTCTATAGGGCCCATGTGATCAAGAACGGCGCGCCGGCCGATGTCGTGGGTCTGGGCCTCCTGGCGGAGGACTGGGCAAGTCTCCGCCCCGCGATGCGCGAGCGGCTGCTGGCCAAGGGCTTCGACATTTCCTGACGACGCGCCATCGGCGGGCGGAACGTCTCAAGCCGTCTACGGGTTATCCAGGCAGCCAAGCCCTCAAGGCCAGGAGCCGCCATGCCCACCGACCTCGATTTCGACAGCGCCGACGCTCAGGACCGGGCCGAAGTGCTCGATGAGACGCACCTGAGCAAGGACGGCGAAGCGATCGCCAATTTCGATGACCTCGACGACGTGTTCGACGTCACCCAGGAGGACGGCGACGCCGACGAGGAAGACGATCTCGATCCCGATGTCGTCGATGACGCCGAGCTCGACGACATCGCCGAGACCCTCGACTCTGGCCGGGACGACGAGGGTCAGGACATCCTGCGGGAGCCGCTGGACGCCGTGGCGGGCGACGAGATGGATGTCGACGAAACCGTCAGCGGCGAAGACGATCAGCCGGCTGATTTCGAGTCCTCCCGGCCCTCCGGGGAGGACATCGGGCCCCGAGGCGACGCCGCCAAGCGGTGATCCCGCACCCCGGTTTCGATTGAGCACGCACATCCCCTTGCCAAGCGCGCGCGCGCCGGTAGTTTGGTCGCTCGTTTTGAACAGTTGTTCGAAGGGCCGCGCGCCCGGGGCTGAGGATGGCAATGAGCCAGCGTTTCGAAGGCACTTCCGACTATGTGGCGACCGATGACCTGAAGGTCGCGGTCAACGCCTCCGTGGCGCTTGAACGCCCCCTGCTGATCAAGGGCGAGCCAGGCACGGGCAAGACCGTTCTGGCCTACGAAGTGGCCAAGGCCATGGGCGCGCCGCTGCTGACCTGGCACATCAAGTCCACGACCAAGGCCCATCAGGGCCTGTACGAATATGATGCGGTCAGCCGCCTGCGCGACAGCCAGCTGGGCGACGAGCGCGTCAAGGACGTCAGCAACTACATCAAGAAGGGCAAGCTCTGGGAGGCCTTCGAGAGCCCGGTGCGGCCCGTTCTGCTGATTGATGAAATCGACAAGGCCGACATCGAGTTTCCCAACGATCTGCTGCAAGAGCTCGATCGGATGGAGTTCTATGTCTACGAGACCGGTGAGACCATCGCCGCCAAGGTCCGGCCGATGATCATCATCACGTCCAACAACGAGAAAGAGCTGCCCGACGCGTTCCTGCGTCGGTGCTTCTTCCACTATATCCGCTTCCCCGAAGAGGCGACGATGCAGGCGATCATCGACGTCCACTATCCCGGCATCAAGCAGAAGCTGGTCAGCGAAGCGCTGCGGATCTTCTACGACATGCGCAAGGTGCCGGGCCTGAAGAAGAAGCCGTCGACGTCCGAGCTTCTCGACTGGCTCAAACTGCTGATGGTCGAGGACATCGACGAGAAAACCCTGCGCGAGCGCGATCCGACCAAGCTTATACCCCCGCTGCACGGCGCCCTGCTGAAGAACGAGCAGGATGTCCACCTGTTCGAGCGTCTGGCCTTCCTGGCGCGTCGCGAGGGTTCGGGCGGCCGCCCGGGCCAGTAGGACCAAGCCGCGCGGCCCTTACCGGAAATTCACTGGACGGACCGCGCGGCGCCCCTCACCTTCCCGGCGAAATCAAAGGGATGGTCATGCGTCACTCGACTTGGATCGCCGCGATACTCGTAGGGACCGGCGCGCTTGCTCTTGGCGGCTGTCATCGCGCCGAGACGTCAAAGACCGAAAAATCCGAACAGCACGCCCTGCGCCGCGAACCGATCCGCGCGATCTCCAAGCTCGACTGCCCGGCGCAGCAAGGCGAACTCAAGCGGGTCAGCGTCGCTCCGGACGGCCTATCCTGCGCCTATGCGGGCGCCGAGGCCGAGGTGCTCTTGCGTCTGGTGGCGATGAACGGCGGCAACGCCGAGGAGGCGCTCGCGCCCATCGAGACCGAGCTCAAGGCCTTGATGCCCTCCGTCACGGCTCCCGCCACGCCGGAGACGGCCGACAAGCACGGCAAGAACAAGACCAGCATCCATCTGCCGGGCATCCGGATCGACGCCAGCGACAAGAGCGCGGATATCAAGATCGGCCATTTGACCATCAACAGCGACAATGGCGCGGCCGAGGTCAAGATCAACAAGAACGTCACGGTGCGCGACGGCGAGCCGACCGAAACCGCGACGGCCAACGCTGAAGAGGATGAAGACGGCGACGTCAACATCCGCGCGAACGACGCCGGCGCTGAAATCCGCCGCAGCAAGCGCGGCGAGTCCATTCGCTCGACCCTGATCCTGGCCAGCGATAAGTCCCCCAGCGGCTATCGCGTCGTGGGCTACGAGGCGCGCGGCCCCAAGGGGGGGCCGCTCGCCGTCGCAACCGTCAAGGCCAAGAACCGCGATTCCGGCGACCATGACGTCTTCAAGGACATGAAGGCCCTGGTCCGCCACAACGTCGGCGGCTGACCTCAGCCGTCGACCGCGACGACCTCCATCACCTTGTAGGTCAGCGGGCGTCCGTCCTCGTCGGTCACGGTGACATATTCGCCGGTAGCGAAGCGGTGATCCCCCAGTCGGTGGACGGGCTCATCGTCGGCGCTGTCGGTGCTGTCATAATCGAAGAACCAGCGATCGCCTTTACGCGCCAGCAGACCGTCGGCGGCGTCCTCATCGGGAGAGAAGCGCCTGACGCTGCAGGCGGCCTTGCTCTTGGCGTAGGCCGCCTCGTCGAGGCGGCCGTCGGCCGTCAGGGGCGCTGTGAGGGCATAGCCGCGATGGTCGTCGCCGCCGGCGAACTCGGTGCCAGGATTGCGGGCAAGGCGCATCACGATGCGAGACAGGGACATTGAAGCCTCCCTTTGTTTTGATGAAAATCTAGAGCATTTTCGAGCGAAGCCGATTCCGGTTCGCGCGAAGAAAATGCGTTAAAGCAGAAATCTAGAGCTCCGGACTGACGCCGTCAGGACGGAAAATGCTCTAGTGCGAGAGAAACAGCGACGGACCGTCGGTGTTCAGAAGGCTGCGGGTCGTGCCGCCGAAGATGAACTCCTGCAGCCGAGGATGCCCGAAGGCGCCGGCGACCAGGATGTCCGCGCCGACCTCGCGCGCCGTGCTCAGCAGCAGGCCCGCGGCGTCACCCGTGCCTTCCAGGGTGCGGATGGTCGCCTTCACGCCGCGCGCGGCGAGGAAATCGGCCAAGCGGCTGAGCTCGAAGTTCCGCGACGAGGCGCCCGAGGGCAAGCTCGACCTGCTCATCAGCGCCGACTTC
>JAHINZ010000275.1 GCA_018895795.1 Alphaproteobacteria bacterium | reverse complement strand
CTGGCCCAGATAGAGCTCAACTCAACTGACGCCGGCGCTGCCCCCTCAGTCGCTCCGCGACAGCTCCCCCAGCGGGGGAGCATCTAACGCCCGCCCCCTAATGAAAATCCCGGCTCCTTTGCAGCCGTCCCGAAACCCTGTGGCGCACACGCGGCGCCGGCGCGGCGGGATCCTCCTTCAGCCGTCCCAGTTCCGCCGACAGATCGGTGAAGCGCTCGGCCACCACATGGATCACCCCTTCGGCCGCCTGCACCTTGCCGTGCACCACCAGGAACGAGGCGGTCATCACCGTGGCGCGGTCGGCCTCGAAGCGGTCCTTCCAGACCACGGCGTTGGCGACGCCGGTCTCGTCCTCCAGGGTGACGAACACCACGCCCTTGGCGGTGCCGGGCCGCTGGCGGATCAGCACAATGCCGGCCACCGACACCCGCCGGCCGTCCTTGATCCCCGCCAGCTGCGCGGCCGTGACCACGCCCATACTGTCCAGCATTGACCGGTAAAAGGCGCAGGGATGGGCCTTCAGCGACAGGCTGGTGGTGCGATAGTCCTCGGCCACCGCCTGCGGCAGGGCCATGAGCGGCAGGTCCACCGCCGCCTCGAACAGCGGCAGGCCGGCCAGCAGCGGGGCCTGGACGGGGGCCTTGTTTTCGCCCTTCAGCCCCTTCACCGCCCACAGCGCTTCACGCCGGCTCAGGCCCGAAGCGGCGAAGGCGTCGGCCTCGGCCAGCAGTTCCAGGGCCCGTTGCGGCACGCCGTACTGGGCGAAGTCGGCCGGCGTGCGCGCGCCCTCGTCGCGGGCCATGGCCAGTAGCCTGGCCTCGGACTCGCGCACGCCCTTGACCTGACGCAGGCCCAGGCGAACGGCCTTCCACTGGGGACGGGTGTCGGGGTTGAACAGTTTGTCGGGGCGGCGCTCATCCTCCCCCTTCATGGGGGAGGTGGCGCGATGCGAATACGCATCGTGACGGAGGGGGAACCCGCCCACCGACGCCTTGCCCGCGTAGGCCCCCTCCACCGCCGTTCGGCGGTCCCCCTCCCCCATGAAGGGGGAGGATGAAGCGCGCATCTCCAGCGTACAGTCCCAATCGCTGCTCAGCACGTCCGGCGGCCGCACCTCGACGCCATGTTCCCGCGCGTCCCGCACCAGCTGGGCCGGCTGATAAAAGCCCATCGGCTGAGAATTGATCAGCACCGCGCAGAACACATCCGGCCAGGCCCATTTCATCCAGGCCGAGACATAGACCAGCTTGGCGAAGCTGGCCGCGTGGCTTTCGGGAAAGCCGTAATGGCCAAAGCCCTCGATCTGCTTGAAGCAGCGCTCGGCGAAGTCGCGCTGATAGCCGCGCCCGGCCATGCCCTCGACGAACTTGTCGCGATAGGCGGCCGGCGTGCCCAGGTTCTTGAAGGTGGCCATGGCCTTGCGCAGGCCGTCGGCCTCGTCGGGCGTGAACTTGGCCGCCTCGATGGCCAGGCTCATGGCCTGCTCCTGGAACAGCGGCACGCCAAAGGTCTTGCCTAATATGCCCCTCAACTCGTCGCGCGGCCCATGCTCGGGCGACGGAGCCGGCCACTCCACCGGGTCCTGGCCGTTGCGACGGCGCAGATAGGGATGGACCATGTCGCCCTGGATCGGACCGGGCCGGACGATCGCCACCTCGATGACCAGGTCATAGAATTCCCGCGGCCGAAGCCGGGGCAGCATCGACATCTGGGCCCGGCTTTCCACCTGGAACACGCCCACCGAGTCGGCCTTGCACAGCATGTCATAGACGCCCGACACTTCGGGCGGGACGTCGGCCAGGTCGATGATCGCCAGGCCATGCTGGGCGCGCAGCATGGCGAAACCGCGCTGGATGGCGGTCAGCATGCCCAGGGCCAGGATGTCGACCTTCATCAGGCCCAGGCTGTCGATATCGTCCTTGTCCCACTCGATGAAGGTGCGGTCCTTCATCGCCGCATTGCCGATCGGCACGGTCTCGTCCAGCCGTCGCTTGGTCAGCACGAAGCCGCCGACGTGCTGTGACAGGTGGCGGGGAAAGCCCAGCAGCTCGGTGGCCAGGGTCACGGCGCGGGCGATCTCCGGCGCCTCGGGATCCAGCCCCGCCTTGCGGATGTGCGCCTCGGGCAAGTCCGAGCCCCAGCTGCCCCACACCGTGCCGGCCAGCAGGGAGGTGACGTCCTCGGTCAGGCCCAGGGCCTTGCCCACGTCGCGGATGGCGCTGCGCGGCCGATAGTGGATCACCGTGCCGCAGATGGCGGCATAGTCGCGGCCATAGCGGCGATAGACATATTGCATCACCTCCTCGCGCCGCTCGTGCTCGAAATCGACGTCGATATCCGGCGGCTCGCCGCGATTTTCCGAGATGAAGCGGGTGAACAACAGGCGGTGCTCGGTGGGGTCGATCGAGGTGACGCCCAGGCAGAAACAGACCGAGGAATTGGCCGCCGAGCCGCGTCCCTGGCACAGGATGCCCATGGCCCGGGCCTCCTTGACGATGTCGTGCACGGTCAGGAAATAGTTGGGATAGTTCATCTTGCCGATCAGCCGCAGTTCCTCGTGAAGCTGCGCGACGACCTTGTCCGGAACCCCGCCCGGATAGCGCCAGGCCGCGCCGGCGAAGGTCAGGTCGGTCAGGTGCTGCATGGCGGTCTTGCCCGCCGGCACGGGCTCGTCGGGATATTCTTCCTTCAACTGGCCCAGGTCGAAGCCGATGCGCTCGACGATCTCCAGCGTCCGTTCGACGGCGCGGGGCCAGCGCTCGAACAGGCGGGCCATTTCGGCGGGGGTCTTCAGGTGGCGCTCAGCATTGGCCTGCAGCCGGAAGCCCGCCTCGTGGATCGCGCAGTGCTCGCGGATGCAGGTCATGACGTCCTGCAGGGGACGCCGTTCGGGGCCGTGATAGAGCACGTCATTGGTGGCCACCATCGGCGCGCCGGCGTCGCGGGCCAGCTCCTCCAGATGCGCCAGGCGTTGCAGGTCGCGGGCGGCGTAGCCCCGGCTGGCCGTCAGCCAGACCCGGCCGCGCAGCGCGCCCGCCATACGATCCAGGTCGGTCGTGAAGGCCTCGTCCAGCTGGGCGGGCGGCACGATCAGGGCCAGCTGGCCCTCGGCGTGACCCAGGAAATCCTCCCAGTGCAGCTCGCACTCGCCCTTGCGGCTGCGGCGTTGACCGACGGTCAGCAGGCGGGTGAGCCGCGCGAAGGCCTCGCGATCCGAGGGGTAGCAGAGGAGGCTGGGCGTCCCGTCGGCGAAGTCCAGCCGGCAGCCGGTCAGGGCCCGTACTTTCAGAGCCTTGGCCGCCGTCCAGGCCCGCACCACCCCGGCCAGGGTGTTGCGATCGACGATCCCCACGGCGCTCAACCCCAGCCCCTGGGCGGTCGGCATCAGCTCGCGGGCGTGCGACGCCCCGCGCAGGAACGAGAAGTTGCTGGTGGTTTGCAGTTCGGCATAGGCGGGGGTCATGGGGCCGCCCTCGCCCCCTCCGGGCCTGACGGCCCTCCTCCCCCGGAGGGGGAAGATAAGTTCATCCGCCCCCTCCGGGGGCGGACGACCGCGCAAGCGGTCCGGTGGGGGCAAGTGGTCCAGCTATCCAAACAGGCCATGCAACCACCACTTCGGCTCGTCGCCCGCGCCGAACAGGCCCTGGCGAAAGATCCAGAACCGGCCGCCGGCCTCGTCCTCCACCCGGTAATAGTCGCGGATCCTGCCCGGGCCGGTGGCCTCGAAGCCGCCGCGCCACCATTCCTGGCCGATCCGCTCGGGCCCCTCGGCGCGGCGCACGCGGTGGGACTGTCCCCGCCAGGTGAACTGGACCGGCGGGTCATCGGGCAGCTTGGCCAGGGCGGTGATCGGCTCGGGCCGCTTGAACAGCCGCACCGGCCGGGGCCGCTCCGGATCCCAGGTCTGGCTGGACGGCGGGGCCAGGGGCGCGACCCGGATCACCGACCGCTCGGGCACATGGCTCTGATGCGGATCGGCCCGCCAGACGCGGTCCTCGCCCAGGCGGTTGATCAGCCGGTCGACCAGCGGGGCCAGGGTTTCGTCCAGTCCAGAGCCCGCTTCAGCATCGAGCCGGGCCTGGACGGCGGTCAGGGGTTCGACATCGCCGGCGAACACCGTGACCACCTCGATGCCGAAGCCGGGGTCGATCACGTCCAGCTTGGGAACCAGCAGCCGGGTCAGCCGGGCGGCGTCGCGGCCCGGCCGGGCCAGGCCGGCGCGCACCGGCAGGGCCTGGCCGTCCAGACGGTGAAAGACCACCGAGAACCGCCGCGCGCCCTGGCCCTCGACCTCCAGCCGCCGACAGATCAGGGCGGTGACGTCGCCCACCACCCGGGCCAGGTCGTCGGGGGCGCTGATCGGCTCGGCGAAGGCCAGGCGGTCGAACCACGGACTG